>JALGVN010000020.1 GCA_025774645.1 bacterium | reverse complement strand
TCGAACCGTCCGGTCTCGAAGAGAGACCGGCCGGCCTCTCCGTACTGATCCGGGTCGAGACCCGATGTCCCACCGAGGAGCTGAGGAAAGACCAGTAGCGCGAAGGCCAGGGCCAGAAGGAGACTCAGCAGAAGCAGCACGACCGCCCATCGTCCCACTGAAGCGTTGAGAACCCACCCGTGCGCGCCATGAATCGCGCCTGTTGTCTGTTGCGTACCTCGCACGAGCCCCTCCCCGCTCGGAGGCTGGGTGCCCGCCACCGAGCGCCACGTCAGAAGCGACACAGCACCACCTGACTGCACCATCGCTGCGCGAGTCGGTGACTGCGTTTGTGTCGGTCGGGATCGAGTGGCGCGACTCTAGCACACGCTCAGTCTGCTGCCAAGAGACCCCACTGGTGAGCTTGATTCCCGGGAGTTTCCAGCGACGCGCTCAGCTCCTGAAGTCCTCGGAGTCGATCCCCAGATTGCTGAGGTGTCTGTGGAAGGCCGCAGAGTGGACACCGGCCTTCCTGGCCGCGGCGGCGACGTTGCCGTTCGTGAGACGCAGGAGGTGCGTGAAGTAGCGGCGTTGGAAGTGCTCGACGGCCACCCTCTTCGCCTCGCTGTACTCCGGTGGTTCCTCGGGCGACACGAAGTCGTCGAACGAGAAGTCACCCGGCTGGAGCGTGTCGCCGTCGCACCTGATCAGCGCGCCGACGATCGCGTTCCGGAGTTCACGGACGTTGTTCCGGGCCCAGTCGCGGGACGTCAGGAGATCGAGCGCGCCCTGGGAGATGAACCTCTCTCCCCTCCCTATCTCCATCCCGACATCCTGAACGAGGCGGGTGGCGATGGCGGGGATGTCCTCGCGGCGATCCCGGAGCGGAGGAACGTCGATCACGAACTCGTTGATTCTGTAGTGGAGGTCGTCGCGGAACTCGCCGGCGTCGACGGCGGCACGGAGGTCTCGGTTCGTCGCGGAGATCACGCGCGCGTCAGTATCGATGACGGTGTTGCTGCCGACGCGAGAGAACTCCCGCTCCTGCAGGATCCTCAGGAGCTTCGCCTGAGCCTGTGCGGGCATGTCTCCGATCTCGTCGAGGAAGATGGTGCCACCCTTCGCGTGCTCGAACTTCCCGTCTCGCCTCCTGTCGGCGCCGGTGAACGCTCCCTTCTCGTGACCGAAGAGCTCGCTCTCAACGAGTTGCTCGGGTAGCCCGGCGGAGTTCACCGCGACGAAGCGCCCCCGCCTGGTGCCCGCCCCCGCCGCATGGAGCGCGCGCGCGACGAGCTCCTTGCCGGTCCCCGACTCGCCGGTGATGAGAACGGCGCAGTCGAGCGGACCGACGCGCAGCACCTCGTCCCGGATCTTCCTGACGGCGGGACTCGTGCCCTGCATGGCGTTCAGGGGATCGTCCTGGAACTCGTCCATCAGCGTGACGCTGCGCCTGAGTCTCGCATCTTCGATCGCGAGCTCTGCGATGTGGATGAGTTCGAGGATCGACGGGGCGGTCCCCTTGATGACGTAGTAGAAGGCTCCGCCCTTGATGCTCTCGATGATGGTCCGCGGGTCTGCCGAGTTGGTCAGCATGACGACCGGCAGCTCAGGGTCGAGCTCGTGGAGTCTCTTGAGGAGCTCGATCCCGTCGATCTCCGCCTGAAGATCGACGTCCAGGAAGACGATGTCGTACGACCGCCGATCGAGCGCGGTCAGGGCGGACGCCGGGTCGGCGACGACGTCGGTCTTCAGGCGCTCCTTCACGAGGCCGGCGATGTCCTCGGCGAACGCGACCTCGTCGTCGACGATGAGCGCGCGTGGTTTCCTCTTGCTCACAGACGCCTCCGGAGAGCGGCACGTCGGGCGCGCCGCGTGCGTCGGCAGTGGCTAGCCACGAGCCACCGGCCGGCAGATGCTGAACCGTACCTCGAAGACCGAGCCCTCGCCGCGGGCAGACCTGACGAGCCGGAGCGTTCCGCCCCGTCGTCCGAGAATCTCTCGACTCCTCCAGAGCCCGTGTCCTCCCTCGCTCTTCCTGGAGAACGACTCTTCGAAGACCTTCTGGTGATCGGCGGCGTCGATGCCCGTGCCGGTGTCGGTCACCGTCACCACCGCTTCGTCGTCGACCGCCTCAGCGTCGAACTCGATGCGCCGAACGTCCAGGTTCTCGACGGCACCGATGGCGTTGGCGAGGAGGTTCTCGAGAATGAAGCTGACCTCGACGCGTGTGCCGAAGACCCGCACGCCCTCGAGCCTCGAAACCGCAGGCGCGAGAAGCTCGACACCGAGCTCGAGCATGTCGGAGCGGCGCGAGGTAACGGCCCGTCGAATCTCCCGCAGAAGATCGGACGAGAGTTCCAATCGGCACCTGGACTTCAGCGTCAGCAGGTCGCGCTCGAGGTCGGCGAGCACACGGCTCGCCTCGGTCGCCAGCTCGTGTGCGGGCTCTCCGTGTGGCGGCGCGGCGGGGAGCCCGCGCGACAGCGCCCGGACGGCCCGAATGTCCCGGCCGAGCGCCGCGACGGCATCCGGAGCCACCCCGACCCTCCCGGCCCGGGACGCGAGCCCTCTCACCTTCGGCAGGCAGATCTCTCTCACGTTCGTCGCCGCATCGCGGAACTGCCCTTCGGCCCCGTCAGGCGGGTCCTTGTCGAGGCCGGAGAGCATCACCAGCTGGTCCCGCAGTCGGCGCAGCGTGAACACTGCCGCCAGCTTCCCGTGACTCGCTGTCGAGAGCTCGAGCAGGAGCTCATCGACGGCCTCCTCCCGTTCCGCCGCCGGTATCACCACCCGGCGCACGGAGAAGAGGAGGGTGCGTCTGCTCCGGGGCACCGCGACACCTGCGCCAGCCGCGGCGACGAAACCGACAACGAGGAACGGCCAGACGGGAGGCGGCGCCTTCTCCACGATGAAGCCGTACCCTGCCTCCTCCGTCATCGCGAACAGACCCGTCACCCCATTCTCGAAGACGAACTCCTCCACCGACTTGCCCTCGGGATCCGGGTCTCCTGTCGCGATCCCGGCCAGAGGCTCAAGCGATCTGTCGACGAGCGCGATGGTCCCCGTCCCCGTGATGATCGCGAGCACAGGCTCGGGGAACGGGTCGATGTTCAGCGTGTGAACCGTAGAGACCAACGATCCGCAGTCGAGTTCTCGGTCCACCTCGAGGGCGTCTCCAGAGAAGCGCAGGCGCCGCAAGATGCCGTCGGCGCAGGCCGCCACGAGTAACGCGCCATCCTCGTCCACTGTGAGCACGACGCCACCGACGGAACGGCCCGGCCCCCACTCCGCAAGCACGCCGCCGTCGCTCCCCCTGAAGATGCTCAGCCCGGGGTGCGAGTCCCCGGGCTTCCCCAACCTCACAGCACAGGCGACCTCAGGAAGACCGTCGCCGTCGAGGTCTGAGACCGCCACGAACGGCCGGCTGGACATCCCGCCCACCTCCCGGATCCAGAGCGACTCCCCCTTCGTGTCGAATGCCGCGACGTAGGAGTTCGTGTCGGCCGTGGAGCCGAGTGTCACGCCGTTGCCGGGAGCCCCCATGGGTAGGAGGATCTCAAGTTCGCCGTCTCCGGTGATATCGACGAGGACGGAGTCAGCGCTCGGGGGCGACGCCGTAGACGCAAACCACCCCGTCTCCCCCGTGATCCAGTTGCACACTCCGACGCCCCGGGGAAACTTGCTCATCGCCCCGAAGATCGTGTAGACGAGCGACTCCTGTATCCCGTCGTCGTCCTCGTCGAGCCCGCCCCAGCATGCAATGCCTCCGTCCCAGGAGCGTCCGTACAGCCAGGGCGTGAAGTCCCACGAGACCTCACCCGTCACCTGGTAGCCGGCGTAGTCTCCATCGACCTCAACCTTGAGGACCTGGATTGCCACGGTGCCGTCGATCTGAAGCGAGCGCAGGACTTCCGGCGTCCCGTCGAGATCGAGGTCGCAGACGCCCACAAGTCGTGAAACCTTAGGTGTGTTGATCTGCCGCAGCGAAGTCCAGATGTCGGGTCTCGGACGAGCGAGTGTGAGGAAGTAGTAGCCGCCGTTCGGAGCGGCGGACCCGACGACGACCTCGTCGACTCCGTCTCCATCGAGATCCACGACAGTGTGCTGGTCAAGCCCGCGGCTCCGCGCGATGACCTCGACGAACCTGTACGGCAGCTTGTCCAGCCTGTCGGGCAGGCGCGGCCGCCGCCTCACTGTGTGAATGGTCACGGCGAGCAGGAGGACGAGAGCAACGAGGGCGAGCAGGGAGAGGCGACCCCGGGTCGTGGCGAACAGGTAGGTCGGTCGTGGACGCACGCGGACCTCTGCGTGAGGGGCAGTCTCGCCCGGGGCGGTTGGGTACCGGTCTGCAGGAGACGCCCGACAGGCCGCCTCATGGTCTATTCTGCATCGGGTACGGTAATGCTACCACGGCTCCGCACATCCCTCAAGACCGGCCGGACGGCGCTGCGCGTCTTTCCTACCAACGCGACGAAGCCCACGGGAACCAGCCCGGAACCGCAACACCTGGGTTGAGAGCCACGCAGAGAAGTTGGGCCTGAGGACGCGCGACCAGTCCTTCTCTCCCTCGCGTGCTGTGCGGCGAAACTCCTACGTTACTCCTGGCCCGTCCGGACGAGCCGACAACGCCTCAACCACCCGGCTCCGAGCAGGCGTATGTGCTTGCGGCAGAGGGCACTGCACGAACCCGCGTCCCCGGGCGGCGAACCGGTACGCAGGTTGCGTTGTCGGGGTGCACATGCAGGAAGCGGAGGCAGTGCACCAGACAGCAGCGGGGCTTGAGAGGATTGGAGGTATCGCATGAATGCGCCCGGAAAACCCCACGTGCTCATCATCGCAGAGGACAAGATCGACGCCGAGGACATGGCCGTCCTTCTCTCGGACGAACTCAGCTGTGAGGTCATGATGGACGAGGGACCGACCATCGAGGCGATAGAGAGCGATCGCTACGACCTGGCGATTCTGGACATGGAGCTGGACGGGGGATGCGACCCGGTGGGGCTTCTCGAGTCCCTGAGGGAACTCGAACCCGGCATGCCAGTCATCATGCTCAGCAGGAAGGGCGAGTCGCAGGCGGTTTCCACAGGTTTCAGACTGGGGGCCTGCCACTGCCTCCTCAAGGGATCGCGGTTCCTGATCAGGGACGCCGCGAACGTCGCGCGGCTCGCAATCGAGAACGCGCGGCTGAACGGACACAGCACAGCAGGCGCGACGCTGTAGCCGGGAGACGACCGGAGAACTCGCGTCCGGTCTTTCGGACGGTCGGCCGCTGAAGCGGGCGCCGGAACCCCGGGCACGGGAAGGGGTTCACGGCAGAGGAGAGGGGCTCTCGGGCCCCCCTCCTTGTTTCACAATCTCATCCGTGCTGTTGGTTCACGCGCGACCCGTTCATCCCCCGCTCTTGTTCTTCAACGGCTCGAAGTTCACGAAATCGGAGTGGTGGATGATGAACGCCTCGGTCGTGTGGCGCGCGCCCGTCCCTTCCTTCGCGTGCACGGCGATCATGTGGCAGATCGCCGACGGGAGTCCGTGCTTGAACGCGAGCGCCGTCCCGGAGAACGGGTGACGGAGGTCCTTCCCCATCTCGCTCTTCACGATCTTCCCACCCTCGCGCTTGTACTCGACGAGCTTCCCGACGTCGTGCAGGATCCCGCCAGACACGAGGTAGTCCTGGTTGACCGGCATCTCGTCGCCGTAGAACTCGGCGAGCGTCTCTCCGATCACAGCCGCGGTCTTCGTAACCGCGCGCGTGTGGTCGAGGAGCGTGCACTTCGTCTCGATGAGAAGCGTGAACGGGATGTCGTCCAGGTCGCTCACCGTCCACCCGCCCTGCTCCATCGCGTCGACCCACACGTCGAGCGTCTTCTCGCGGAGCGCCTCGTCCTTGATGAGCTCGAGCTCCGGCAGCGCCTTCCTGGCGTCGTCTCTCAGTGCCATTCGTCTCTCCTTCTTCCGATCGCCACCCGGGGCGACCGCCCGGCTACGTCAGTGGCGGACCTTCGGGGAACTCCTTGTCCTGCTGCGCGACGTTGCTGATGTAGTTCGTGAGCGTCGCCGTCATGAGCACGGCAAGGAGCTCAATGATCTGCTCGTCGGTGTACTCCGCGTCGCGGAGCCTCTTCAGGGTCTCGTCGGCCACCTGGCCCTTCGTGTCCCAGGCTTCCTTCGCGAACGCGAGCGCTGCCGCGGACCGTTCGTCGTCGCCCTCGAGCTTCCTCGCGGAGATCGTCTGCTTCTCGGTGAGGACGCCGCTCTTGACCGCCATTGCGGTGTTCGCGGCGATACAGTACCCGCAGCCGTTCAGCTCCGCGCTCGCGAGGGTCACCATTTTCACGATCTTCGGCTCGAGCGTTCCCTGTCCGAGGTTCCCGGAGAGGGCGAGGTACCCCTCGAGCACCCACGGCGAGTTCCCCATCACCTTGAACATGTTCGGGACCGTCCCGCCGCGAGCCTCCCCCACCTTGCGAAGGAGCCTCCCAGCCCAACCCTTCGCGGTCTCCACTTCGAGCACGTTCATCCTGGCCATCGATTGCCTCCTACTTGCCCCGCGACTCCAGTTTCGCGCGCGCGTAGTTCAGCAGTCCTCCCGCGTCCCGAATCGCCAGGATCTCGGGAGGGAGCGGCGGGAACGTGAACTCGCTGCCGCCGACCGTGACCGTCCCGGCCTCGAGGTCGAGCGTCACCTCGTCACCGTCCTTGAAGGCGGCGACCGCGTCGGGCGCCTCGATCAGAACGAGACCCTGGTTGATCGCCGCGCGGTAGAAGATCCGCGCGAAGCTCCCGGCCACCACGGCCGCGATTCCGACCGCCTTGAGACCGAGCACCGGCTGCTCACGCGAACTCCCGCACCCGAAATTCCCCCCCGCCATCACGATGTCGCCGGCCTGTACGTTCCCCGCGAACTCGGGATCGAGATCCTCGAGCAGGTGGGGCTTCACCTCTTCCGCGGTCGAGCAGGTGTAGGTGTACTTCCCGGGGAAGAGCATGTCGGTGTTGATGTCGTCTCCGTACTTCCAGACTCGCATCTCATCCTCCTTGCGCGCCGTGCGGACGCGCCGCCGCGTCGCTACGCGACCTTCCTCGGGTCGGTCACCTTCCCGGTGAGCGCGGAGGCCGCGACCGTCTCGGGACTCCCGAGGTAGATCTCCGCGTCCTTGCAGCCCATGCGTCCCTTGAAGTTCCGGTTCGCGGTCGAGAGACAGCGCTCGCCCGGTGCCAGCACTCCCTGATGCGCGCCGAGGCACGGTCCGCATCCCGTCGGGAGGAGAACGCCTCCAGCAGCGACGAGCTTCTGGATCGTCCCGTCCGAGAGCGCTTCCTCGAGCACATCTCTCGACGCGGGAAGAACGAGGAGTCGCACGGAGGGAGCGACGGTCTTCCCATCGAGGATCGCGGCCGCCGCCCGGAGATCCGAGATTCGTCCGTTCGTGCACGTGCCGAGGAGCGCCTGGTTGATCTCGAGCCCCTCGACCTCGCCGATCGGCTTCACGTTGTCGACCTTGTGCGGCAGCGCCACGACGGGCTCGATCGCGCCCATGTCGTAGGTGAGCTCGCGCACGTACTCGGCGTCGGGGTCTGCCCAGACGGGCTCGTACGCGGAGCGGTCGACGCCGATCGACGTGAGGTAGGCTTCGGTCACCTCGTCGAACGGGAAGACGGCGATCTTCGCTCCCATCTCGATTCCCATATTCGCGATCGTGAACCTGTCATCGATCGTGAGCGGCGCGACGCTCCCGTGGAACTCGACGGCCTGGTAGGTCGCCCCGCCGGCCGAGATGTCGCCGATGATCGTGAGGATGAGGTCCTTCGCGGAGACGGGAGGCTTGAGCTCTCCCGTCAGCGTCACCTTGATCGTCGGCGGGACCTTGAACCACGTCTCCCCGACGAGCATGAGCGCCGCCGCCTCGGTTCTGTCGACACCAGTCGAGAACGCGTTCACCGCGCCGTACGAACAGGTGTGCGAGTCACTCCCCACGAGGATCTTCCCCGGGAGCGCGTGACCCTTCTCGACGACGACCTGGTGGCAGACGCCGACCCCGACGTCGTAGAAGTTCTCGATCCCGTACTTCGCGACGAACTCCCTCACCTGCGCGTGCGCCGTGGCCGTCTTCTCGTTGGCCGCCGGAGCGACGTGATCGAGGACGATCACCGAGAGGTCCTTCCGGACGACTCCGTGCTTCTCGAGGTCGCCGCCGATCTTCCCGACGATGGCCGCCGTGTTGTCGTGCGTGAGCAGGTGGTCGGGCTTGACGGGCACGATCTGCCCGGGCACGACGCTGTCGAGCCCTGCCGCCCGCGCGAGCACCTTCTGCGCGAATGTCATTCCCATGTTCGACTCCGAAAGCCCCGTGGGCGCCGCCTTCGCAGCGGCGCCCCGTTCGGGCTCTTCTAGATGTTGCCGATGACTGCGTCGGTGACCTGCGTGGTCGTCGCCGCGCCCTGGCTGATGGCGTCCGGCCCGCCGCGGAGCTTCATCACATCGTACGACCTGGTCTTCCCGTCGGCGATGACCTTCGCGATCGCGTCCCTGATCGCCGTCGCCTTCTCCGACTCGTCGACGTGATCGAGCAGCATGCACGCCGAGAGGATCATCGCGATCGGATTCACGATCGGCGGATCGAGCTTTTCGTACTTCGGAGCGGATCCGTGCGTCGGCTCGAAGACCGCGCAGTCCGCGCCGACGTTCGCGCTGTTGGCAAATCCCAGACCGCCCACGAGCCCTGCGAACCCGTCCGACACGATGTCGCCGAACATGTTCCCGGCGACGATGACGCCGTAGTCCTCGGGGTTCTTCGTGAGCCACATCATCTGCGCGTCGATGTTCGTCGACCAGAGGTCGATGTCCGGGTACTTCTCCGCCACCTTCGCGGCCTCGAACTCCATCATTCCCGAGGTCTCGCGGATGACGTTCGGCTTCTCGCAGACCGTCACCGACTTGTATCCGAACTTCTTCGCGTGCTTGAACGCTTCCTCGCAGATGCGCCGGCACGCGTTCCTCGTGAAGATCCTGGTCGAGACCGCGAGCTCCTCGCCCGGGACGTCCGCGAACCTCGCGAACTTCTTGTGGGTACCGAGCGCCGCACGCACGTTGGGGGGCGGATCGGTCCACTCGACGCCGGCGTAGAGCCCCTCGGTGTTCTGGCGGAAGATCGCCACGTCGACCATCGGTTCCTCGAACCCGCCGTCCTTCGACTGGCGGATGAAGTTCAGGGGGTTGCCCTTGAACGACCGGCACGGACGCAGACACACGTCGAGGTTGAAGTGCTGCCGCATACCGACGATCGGACTGTAGTAGACGTGGCCCTTGTCCCTGAGCTCGGGCGCGAGCTCGGCGGCCGCCTTGTCCTTCGGCTTCGACGTGATCGCGCCGAAGAGACCGAGCCTGTGTTTCTCCAGGAGCTCGATCGTCCTGTCGGGAAGCGCGTTCCCCTCGTTGATCCAGTACTCCCACCCGATGTCGGCGTGGACGTAGTCCGCCTCGAATCCCACCGCGTCGAGGACGCGCAGCGCCTCCTCGAGCACCGGCTTGCCGATTCCGTCGCCCGGCATCGTCACGACCGTTCGCTTCGCCATTGATTCCTCCTGTGAGCCAGCTGTTGCGTTACTTCGTTCTCTCCGTCTCTCTTCGTATCATCTCGCCGAATCGCTTCATCCCCTCCCGGATCTTCTCGGGGGAGACCATACTGTAGCTCGCGCGCATGCAGTTCGAAAGACCGCCCGTCGTCGAGAACGCGCTCCCCGGAACGAGGAGGACCTTCAGATCCTCGCAGTCCTCGTCGATCATCCTCTTTGCGTCGAAGCCCTCCGGCAGTACGAACCAGATGAACATCCCGGCGTCGGGAACGTTGAACTTGACGTCCGTCGGCAGGAACTCCTTCGCCGCTCCGACCATTGCGTCCCTGTTCGCGCGGTAGAACTCGCAGTTTCGGGCGATCTGCTCGCGGAATCCCTCGTGCCCCGTCGACGTCATGTACTTGTGAAGGAGCGCCTGGATGAACATGCTCGTGTGGAGGGTCGACGACTGCTTGAAGAGCACGAACTGACGCATGACTTCCGAGGGACCGGACGCGTAGCCGATCCTGAGTCCGGGCGCGAAGATCTTCGAGAAGCTGTCGAGCCGAACGACGCGGCCGTCGGAGTCCATCGACTGGATCGTCGAAGTCGGCGGAGTCCCGTCGAGCCGCACGAGCTGGTACGGGTCGTCCTCGAGAACCAGCAGGTCGTGCTTCGACGCGACCTCGAGGAGGTGCTTCTTCCGGTCCTGCGAGAGCGCGACGCCGCCAGGGTTGTGTCCGGAGGGCACCGTGTAGACGAACTTCGGGAGTCTCTTCCCCGCGGACGCCATCGCGTCGAGCTTCGCCTCGAGCGCGGACGTGTCCATGCCGTCGGCGTCGAGCGGGACCGACACGAAGTTCCTCGTGAACGACTTGAACGCGGAGAGCGCGCCGGGGTAGGCGGGCTCCGAGAGCGCGATCGAGTCGTCGGCGTCGCAGAAGATGTAGGGCATCATGAAGAGCCCTTCCTGTGAGCCGTTCAGGACGACGAGCTCGGACGCGTCCATGTCGACGCCGTCCTTCGCCTTGTGCCAGGCGATGATCTCCCGTGCGAGACCGGGATGCGCGTTCGAAGGACCGTACTGGGAGGCCGCGACGAGGTCGCTCCCGTCAAGGCAGGTCGTCGCTCCACCCTTGAAGCCGACGTCGAGTCGGTCGAAGACGAACGTGTCCGGGTTCGGATACCCGCCTCCGAGCGAGATCATCCCGTCGACCTTGAGGTAGCCGACAAGCTCGCGGATCGGCGATGGCTCCTTGCCCGTCGCGCGTCGCGCGAGGCGGTCTTCGAGCGGTCTCACGTAATCCTCCCTGACCTGAATGCGCGCCCGGCCACGGGGCCGCGCGCAGGTGCCCGAATTGAAGATTCTAGCCCATTCGGGGGTGCGGGTCAACAAGCAGAGCCGGCCCTGTATCTTGAGCGGCGGGGCTTCTTCTGCTAGTATGGTCGAACGGTCCGGGAGCGCTCTTTCCTGGTCCCGGATACCATCCCTGACAAAACGGCAGGCACGACCCGCCAGGCACGAGCGGGCCACGGGAGTTCCCGATGAACAGAACCCACATGATCGTCGCGAGCGTCATCCTCTTCGGCTCCCTCTGGGGACTGGCCGAACTCGGGATCGGCGAGTTCGCGTGGCTGCACGACATTCCGAGGGCACCCGTCCTCACGGCCGCGGGGGTCTTCTTTCTCGTTCTCGCCAGACGGCTCTGGAACGTCCCCGGTAGCTCGTTCGCGCTCGGCGCGCTCGCCTCGTCTTTCAAGTTCATGCAGCACCCGGTTTGGGGCTGCAAGATCGCCGCGGTCCTCATGGTCGGTGCGATCTTCGACATCGGATTCAGCCTCTTCCAGGCTCGGCAGAGAGACGCGAGTGACTCGCAGGAGGCGACACTCGGTCTCCGCGGCGCGCGGCGCGCTCGTCCGCGCTCCGATCGTGACGTTCGTCTCGTTCGTCCTCTTCGGATACTTCGCGCGCGACGTCCTTCACAACCCCTACTGGGCGAGCCCGTCGAAGATGATCGACTACCAGTTCGTCCAGGGCCCGATCGCAGCGGTGCTCTCGATTCCCGCGGCGCTCGCCGGCTGCAAGGCAGCCGAGCGACTCCTCAGGGACTCCGCCGTCTGGGACGCCGGCCGCTGGCTTTCGTACCGCATCATGGCGGCGGTCTCCGGTGTGTCGGGCGTCCTTCTCGCGCTCGCGCTCCGCTACTAGACAGGGGGCGACACGTGCCGAGACCCATGAAGATCAACTTCTGGATCCAGATCGTCGGAACGAAGGACACCGGCAAGACCTCGCTCATCGAGGGGCTCACACGCGAGCTCGTCCGGCGCGGCCGTTCCGTCTGCTACATCAAGCACACGCACGCGGAGCCCTCGTTCGACGGCGCCGACACAGATACCGCCCGCATGAGCGCCGCGGGCGCAACGACGTCGGTCCTCGCGGGCGCGGGGACGACGACCACGTTCCGCTCGGCCGGGAAGGAGCGGCTCGAGGAGATCTCGTTCCGCGAGGCCATCCCCGGGGAGATCGTCCTCGCCGAGGGGTTCAAGAGCGTTCCCGGCAAGAAGATCGCGATCGCGGGCGGCGATCTCGACATCGCTTCGCTCGAGGGGGTCGTCGCGGTCGTGGGCGAGGCTCCCGCGGGCTACGAAGGCCGCGTCTTCGAATCCACGCAGGTCGCGGAGCTGTGCGACCTCATCGAGGAGCTTCTGGCGACCTCGCCTGAGCAGCGCTGGTCGACCCGGCTCCTCATCGACGGGAAGGAACTTCCGCTCAACACGTTCGTCCAGGACTCGATGGCGATGACGCTCCGCGGAATGTGCGAGCCTCTTCGCGGAGGCCAGGCGGACGCCTCGATCGAGATCCGGTGCACCGTCGTCCGAGAGGACGCGCCCACAGAGAAACTTGAAGTCGACTGATGACGGAGGCACGATGAGGATCGAGGTCAAGAAGGAGAGCTGCACGGGATGCAGGCTCTGCGAGCAGATCTGCACGATCTGCCACTACAAGGAGATCAACCCGAAGAAGGCGGCGATCGCGATCGAACCGCACTTCCCGGAGCCGGGAATCTTCGAGCCGAAGATCTGCGTGCAGTGCGGCATCTGCGCGAAAGAGTGCCCCATCGACGCGATCCACCTCGAGGGCGAGGCCTACGTCCTCCACGCGGACGAGTGCACCAACTGCGGGATCTGCGTCGAGGCGTGCCCGTTCGGCGTGCTGTACACGCACGCCGACGTGCCGACGCCGCTCAAGTGCGATCTCTGCCTGAAGTGCACCGAGGTCTGCAACACCGGCGCTCTGATCGTGGTCGACTAGCCACCGTCGAAGAGACCGCCATCTACGACAGGAAAGGAACAGAAGGCACCATGGACGGATTCGGAGGAACAACGCTTCGCATCAACCTCTCGACGGAGGAGATCGAGCGGACCCCGACCGATCCCGAGTTCGCGCGGAGCTGGCTGGGCGCGCGGGGCTTCGTCTCAAAGATCCTCTACGACGAGGTCCCGAGAGACGCGGATCCCCTGGGCGTCGACAACCTCTTCATCGTGACGACCGGGGTACTCACGGGGTCGTTCTGCCCGGTCGGGTCGAAGGTCGGATTCGGCTGCATCTCCCCCGCCACGAACGGCCACGCCGACTCGAGCATGGGCGGACACCTCGGTCCTGAGCTCCGGTACGCGGGCTACGATCTCATCGTCATGGAGGGGATCGCCGCGGGACCGACCTATCTCTACATCGACGACGACACGATCGAGCTCCGCCCCGCGGGCGACTACTGGGGCATGGGATCGCTCGAGCTCGAGAAGCGGATGAAGAAGGACCTCGGCGACGACTTCCAGATCGCGACGATCGGGCCGTCGGGAGAGAACGGGATCGTCTTCTCCTGCATCACGCACGACTTCGGGAGGCAGGCGGGGCGGTGCGGCGTCGGCGCGGTGATGGGTTCGAAGAAGCTCAAGGCGATCGCCGTGCGCGGAACGAAGTCGCTCCCGGTCCACGACCTCGACTCGATGTACAAGCTCACCTACGACATCATCCAGAGAACGAAGACGCACCCGAACATGGCGCCGTGGCAGAAGTACGGAACCGCCTTCTTCGTCGGCTGGTCGAATGAGCGCGGGTGTTTTCCCACGAAGAACTTCCAGGAGACTTATCACAAGGACTGGGAGAAGATCGACGGCGAGCGGCTCGTCGAGGACTGCCTCGTCAGCGACAAGGCGTGCTTCGGCTGCTGGATGAACTGCGGGAAGTACACGCGCGCGAGAATCCCCGGGAAACCCGACACCTACCAGGAGGGTCCCGAGTACGAGACGATCGCGCTCGTCGGCGGGAGCTGCGCGTTCACCGACATCAACCACGTCGCGTACGCGAACCACCTTCTCGACGACATCGGCATGGACACGATGAGCGGCGGAAGCACCGTCGCGTTCGCGATGGAATGCTACCAGCGAGGCATCATCACGAAGGACGACCTCGAGGGTCACGAGCTCCGCTGGGGCAACATCGACGACTTCGAGCACTTCGTCCGGATGATCGCGGCGCGGCGCGGCATCGGCGACATCTTCGCCCGCGGGACGAAGGGCGCTGCGGAGGCGCTTGGCCGGGGCACGATCGACTTCGCGTCCCAGGCAAAGGGCATGGAGTTCAGCGGGTACGACACACGGTGGTATCCCGCGCAGCTCCTTTCCTATTGTACCTGCGACATCGGCGCGCACCACAGCAAGAGCTGGACGATCACGACCGACATCGAGCTCGGCCGCGACACGATCGAGGGGAAGGCGGAGGTCGTCATCTACCTCCAGCACATCCGTCCGCTCTTCGACACGTGGAGCTGCTGCCGCCTCTTCTGGGGCGAGCTCGACGTGACGCCCGAGGAGCACGTCGATTCGATCAAGCACCTCACGGGATGGGACGTCACGCTCGAAGAGTGTATGCGAGTCTCGGAGCGGGTGTGGAACCTCAACCGGGCGCACTTCATCGAAAGGAACGGAGGCCCCGGCAGGAAGTTTGACGTCGCGCCGGCGCGCCACCTCGATGAACCGATCCCGGGCGGACCCGCCGAGGGCAAGGTAGTGGGACGCGAGAACTTCGAGGCGATGCTCGACGACTACTACGCGAATCGGGGGTGGGACGAGGACGGGAACCCGACGCGCGAGATCCTCGACGATCTCGGTATCGGTTACGCGGCGGACAACCTCGAGAAGCTCGGGTTCCTCGGGAAGCCGATCCCCGGAGGGATTCCGAAGGTCCGCGGTCGGGAGCTCAAGCCGAAGGCGATGTAGGCGGCGCGCGGATCACCCGCGGACGCCGCGTTTTTTCGGGAGGCAGCGTGGTCATCTACTTGAGGTCGGGCGGGAAGCTCAGGGACAGGCTCAAGCCCGACGTCGACATCTACACGAGGAAGGTTGAGGTCGAGGGCACTCCGACACTCGAGGAGATCCTCGAGGAGATCGGGATCCCCGACGGCCTCGTCGCGTTCGCGTTCGCGGACGGGAAGGTCCGGAGGCTCAACTACCGCCCCGTCGAGGGCGACGTCGTGACGCTCCAGCCGCCCGTCTCCGGAGGCTAGGCGGGGTCGGCGACAGGCTTGGGCAAGAGAGGGAGCTCGCGTGCCGCGATCCAAGATGGAATTCGGGCGCTACATGCGCCAGCTCGAACTCCAGGACTGGGGTGTCGAGGGACAGAACCGACTCGGCGACTCGCACGTGTTCATGGCGGGAGTCGGCGGGCTCGGCAGCTCGGCCGGCATCTACCTCGCCGCAGCCGGCGTGGGAAAGATCACGGTCTGCGACAGCGACCGCGTCGAGCTCTCGAATCTGACCCGGCAGACGCTCTACGGGATCACTGACGTCGGGATGCCGAAAGCCACGCTCGCGGCTCAGCGGCTCAAGGCGTTCAATCCCCAGATCGAAGTCGAGCCGAACATATCGGAGATCGACCACGCCGTGGCCGGCGGCCTCATCGAGGGATCCGATCTCGTTCTCGACTGCCTCGACAACCTCGAGACGCGCGTCGCCATGAACCGTGCGATCATCGCGGCCGGAATCCCGATGATCTACGCCGCCTGCTCGGAGCTGACCGGCCACGTCTCGTTTCTCCACCCGCCCGAGACTCCCTGTCTCGAGTGCTTCGTCTCCCGCATGCCTCCCGCCGTCGAGCCGCCCATCCCGGGCTTCACTCCCGGCGTGATCGGCTCGCTCCAGGCGATGGAGGCGATCAAGCACCTGGTCGGCATCGGTGAGACCCTGAAGGGCCGCCTGCTCGTCTTCGAGGGGATGGAGCCGCGAGTCGACGTGCTCGAGATAGAGAGAGACCCCGACTGTCCCGCCTGCCGGGGCCTCAGCTGATTCCCAAGAGTTGAATCGTCGTGGGCGCGCCCCGCCGCATGTCTGAGCCCGCCGCGGCAGCTGCCGCGCCGACACACATTCCTACTCAGATCACCCAAGCTGCCGCACGGAATCGATCACGGTTCCGTCGACCCACTTGATCGCGGCGACGACGCGGTCTCCGAACGCGGGCTTCGCCGGCGGACCGCCCACGATCGTTTCGACCTCGGCCTTGATCTCCTCGATCGGGCGGATCGGGAGACCACTGCCGGAGACGGCGGAGAGGAGATCCTCGCGCCGGGGGTTGATCGCGATTCCCCGCTCGGTCACGATCACGTCGATGAGCTCGCCGGGACCGCAGAGCGTGGTCACCTCGTCGACCAGCACGGGGATCCTGTCGCGGAACGACGGGATCGGGAGGATCGTGCACTTCGAGAACAGGCAGTTCTGCCAGCCTCCGATCCCGTGGAGGAGCTGCCCGTCCGAATGGGTCACGACGTTCGCGTTGAAGTTGACGTCGACCTCGGTCGCGCCGAGAACGACACAGTCGAGCATCGACGCGAAGTTGCCCTTCCCGTGATAGTTGTAGCTCGTGAACGGGCTCGTGTTCACGTGGGTCGGGTTCTCCCGCATGGAGCGCACGCCATCGAGGTCGAACGTCTGCCCGTCGAGAATGTAGTCGGTGAGTCCCTCCTCGAGCATCCTCGTGAGGTACTGCGTGCTTCCCCCGCGCACGAACCGCGCCGTGACTCCAGCCTCCCTCATCATCTCCATGAGGAAGATCGCGAACGAGAGCGCGGTCCCGCCGGCGCCGGCCTGGAACGAGAACCCCTGTTCCATGATGCCGGCCTCGCGCACGAACTGCGCCGTCATCTCGGCGATCCGGAGTCTGTCCGGGCTCTTCGTGATCTGCGTCGTGCCCGACACGATCTTGCTCGCGTCGCCGATGGCGTCCATCGTCGTGACGTAGTCGACGTAGTTCCCCTGGATCTGCCAGGGGACGCACGGGAACTCGATCAGGGTGTCGGTGACGACGATCACCTTGTCCGCGTACTGCGAGTCGGCGAGCGCGAACCCCAGGAGCCCGCACGCGGCGGGCCCGTCGAGGCCGTGCGCGTTCCCGAACGGATCGGCGGTCGGCGCGGCGATCACTGCGATGTCGATGTGGACCTCGCCGTCCTGCACGGCCTGGTACCGCCCCCCGTGCGACCGGAGGACGCCCATGCCCCGCATGCCGCCGGACGAGCAGAACGCGCCCAGAGGCCCGTTCATGCTGCCTTCGATGTGATGCACGACGCCGTTCTTCATGTGGTCGATCATCGACGCGTGGCACGGGAACGACGCGCTAGGGAACCACATGAGGTCCTTGACGCCGAGTTCGGCCGCCGCCTCGAAGACCGCGTTCGCGACGAAGTCGCCGTTCCTGAGGTGGTGGTGGGTCGAGATGGTCATCCCGTCCCGGATTCCCGCCGCCTCGAGCGCGGCCTTGATGTTCTCAACCGTCTTGTTGCCGCAGTCCGGGTAGTCCATCACCGTCGGGATCGCCGGCGCCGCCCTGGTCCCGGTCGGCCGGTGCGCCGCGACCCCCTTGTACGGGACCGCCTCCCTGCCGTTGATCTCGGTGGGGACCATGCGCCCCGCTGCGTTCCTCGCGAGCTCCGCCTTAGGCATCTTCCCCACCTCCTTCCTGCCAGTTCCCGGAAAGTACACCGGACCTGACCGCGAGATCGACGGTTCGGAGCGCGCGCTTCACGACGGGAGGATCGATCATCTTGCTCCCGAGCGACACGACACCCAGTCCCTTCTTCTCCGCCTCGTCGAACGCGAGGACGATCCGCTTCGCCTTCTCGATCTCGGCCTCCGTCGGCGTGAAACCGCGGTGGATGACCTCGATCTGTCTCGGGTGGATGCAACCCTTCCCGTCGAATCCGAGCGACTTCGCTTCGAGGACGCTCGCCGTGAGTCCGTCCATGTCGGTGACGTCGGAGAAGACCGTGTCGATCGGCTGGACGCCCGCGGCCCTCGCCGCGTTCACCACCTGCGACCTCGCCCAGAAGCTCTCACGGCCCTCGTTCGTCCGCTGCGTTCCGATGTCGGCCGTGTAGTCCTCGAGCCCGATCGTGAGCGCGACCACCGAGTCACTCGCCGACGCGATCTCGTAGGCCCGCCAGCACCCGAGCGCGCTCTCCACGATCGGCATGAGGTAGATCGGCGTGTCGATGCCCTGCTCCGCGAGGATCGCCTTGACCCGCTCGTCGACCGCCGTGACGTGCTCCGGAGTCTCACACTTCGGGATGAGGATGACGTGGGGGTTGTGCGGAACAACGTACGGGAGATCGTCGAGGCCGGCTGGGATCTGGTTGATCCTGACCATGCGTTCCGCACCCTGGAAGTCGACCTGCCGGAGGGCGTTTCGGACGACGAACCTCGCCGCGTCCTTCTCGGTCGTGGCGACGCTGTCCTCGAGGTCGAGGATGACGCCGTCGGGACCGTGGAGTCCCGCGTTGATCATGAGCTTCGCCTGGTCGCCGGGAAGATAGAGCCGCGATCTCCGGAAACGGTCGCGCAGGGTGCCGTACGTCGACCACGCCGCCATTTCCGGAAGGAGCTCCGCCTCGGTCTCCGGGCGAGCGCGCTTCACCGCCGCCTCGAGCCGGGCCATGAGAACGAACGGGAGCGCTCCGGCGTCGGCGACCTCGACCGCCGCGTGCTCGACACCGAGCGCGGCAAGCCCGCTCTCGATCGTCTCGCGAATCGCGGCCCCGTACATCGCCTCGACCCTGCTCTTGAGCTCGATCGAGACGCCGCCGCTGTCGCGGGGCTCGACCGATATCCAGCAGTCCGAACGAACCCTGTCGCCGCGCCGGCCCGCCTGGCCCTTTTGGCTCACGACGTTCCTCCTTGTCTCAGACTACGTTTGGGGACCGGACCAACAGCCGGCCACGGTCTCGCAGGCCGCACCGCTAGCCGACGGCGAGCAGACCTCCACGCTGGTAGATCTGCATCTGGACGTCCGAGAACGGCCGGCCGTCGAAGGTCCTCCCCGAAGGGACGTGCGTAATCCGGCCGGTCGAGAGGTCGACCTCGATCTCGTCTCCGTTCGAGAGCCCCGCCTCCGAGAGATCACCGACCATGATCGGCATGCCCGCGTTGATCGCGTTCCTCTCGTAGATGGCGCCGAACGACTTCGCGAGCACGAGCGAGACGCCCAGGCTCGCGAAGCAGTCGACGGCCTGCTGACGTGAACTCCCGCAGCCGAAGTTCGAGCCGGTCACGACGATGTCGCCGGTCTCGACCTTCTTCGGGAAGTCCTCCCAGTCCCCCAGGTTCCCGAACGTGTACTGCCCCATCTCCGCGATGTCGGTCACCGCGAGATGGCGGTTGTGGTAGATCATGTCGGTGTCGACGTTGTCGTGGTCGACGACCCAGACCCTGCCCCGGACCGTCGTCGAGCGCCCGCCCGATGATGCGGCCGAGTCGCCGGCGGCGACCGCCGCGGTCGCGGCGTCGGGGTCGGGCATGAAGACCGCGGGCTCGTCCGGTATCGTCTCGGCGGTCACGATCTCGCCCGCGATGGCGGACGCGGCGGCCGTTCGGGGCGACGCGAGGTAGACCTCGCCCTTCCCCTGCTTCCCGGGGTAGTTCCTGTTCCCGGTGCTCACCGTGACCTCGCCGGGACCGTTCTGGCCGAGCTGACCTGCGGCGCACCCGGCGCACCCCGCGTTCCCGAGGAGCGCCCCCGCCTTCTTGAAGATCTCGACGAGGCCGTCATCGAGACAGCGCCGCCATATCCTGTCGGTCGCCGGGACGATCTTGAGAACGACGCCCGGAGCCACGGAACGATCGCGGAGAAGCTCCGCCGCCTCGACCATGTCCTCGTACCGGCCGTTCGTGCACGAGCCGATGAAGGCGGAGTCGATCTTGCGGCCGGCGACCTCCTCCACCTCGACGACGTCGTCCGGGTGACCCGGCCGCGCGACGAGAGGCCGGAGTCCGTCGACGTCGACCGTGACCTCGGCGGTGTACGACGCGTCGGCATCGGCATACGCCGGTGTCGATGACGCGCCGGCGGCGCGGCAGTACTCGATGACCTCGTCGTTCGGCGGGAGGAATGTGATGATCCCGCCCATTTCGGTCGCCATCGACGCCATCGTCACGCGACCGTCGAGCGAGAGCGCGTCGACCGCGTCGCCTGAGTACTCCGCCGCGACGCCGAGGAGGCCGCTCGCTCCGAAGTGGCGGAGGCAGTGAAGCACCATGTCCTTGGGAGTCGCCGCAGGTCCCGGCGTTCCCTCGACCACGATCCTCGTGGACGACGGCACCTTGAACCAGACGGCTCCGTTCGCCCACGCCCACGCGATGTCCTGGTCGCCCATCCCCTGTCCGAAGGCGCCGATCGCGCCGAGGATGTTGGCGTGCGAGTCCGTCGAGACGAGCGTCCCCCCCGGACCGACGAGTCCCTCGTCGATCGCGAGATGCGTCCCGATACCTCTGTCGACGTCGTGGACGTCGATCCCGCGGGCCCGCGCGAACGTCCTGCAGATCTGCTGGTTCGCCGCGTACTTCTGGTCGGATCCCCCGGGATTGCAGTCGAACGTGAAGGAGGTCTTCCCCGCATCGTGGATGCCGAGTCCGTGCTCCTCGATGTTCTTCACGACGTTCGCTCCCCCGAAGTCACGCGCGATCCTGGCGTCGATCACGACGTCGACGATATCGCCGGGACTCACTTCACGTCCGGAGTGAGCAGCGATGATCTTCTCGATGATGGTCGAACCCAAGGCCTCTCCCTCCCTGCTGAACCGGCGTCGGGACGCCTGTTTGATGAGCCGTCCTGTGGGGACCTGCACCGGGCGCTCGGAAGCCGCCCGATCTCGTCGCCCCGCGGTCTCATCTCGATGCCCGGAGCTCCGTGATCAAGCGGCCTTGAGCCAGCCGACGAGATGAGGGACGACCGTACGACCAGCCGCCCGGCTCGCCTATTTGATGATCATCATCCTGCCTTCGGTACTTCCGAGACCCTCGGCATCGGTGACCCAGACGTAGATTCCCGGCGCGATCTCCTCGCCGTCGCTGTTCTTGAGGTCCCAGAATTCCTGGTCGCTCGTCGGGTTGTCGTGCCGAAGCGTTCTTACGAGGTTGAGCGAAGTCGAGTAGATCCGAATCGTCGCCTTGGCAGGGAGTCCCACGAAGGTGACACGCCTCTCGCTCCCGATCTCCCAGTCGGCGCTCGTCCGGTAGGGGTTCGGAATCACCCGGATCGTCGAGAGCTGGTCCGACACGCCGACCCGCGGCGTGACGATCCCGGTCGAGTTGGCGAGAAGGCACGTCGTGTCGATCGCGGAGATGCCGGCCTCGAACGCGGTGACCGAGAATACGTAGGGGAACGCGTTCTGGAGCGTCTGGTTCCTGTACACGCGGATGCTGTCCACGTAGTAGGGCCGGAATGGCCAGTAGCCGGCGGCCGAGGTGTCGTCTTCGCCCCACACGTACTCCGCGACGAGCTTCAGGTCGGCGTCCTGCCAGACCTCTCGCATCCAGACGCGGTACCCGCCGAAATCCGGGATGTTGCTCTCGTCCTCGCCCATCGTCCAGCCGAGCTCGACGCTCTTGTCGGTCGGGGTGACGAACTTCATCCTGGGGCAGAGCGCGATCGCGTACGAGACCCAAACAGCCAGAAGCGCCACCGCCGCGGCGACCGCTATCCCGCGGCAGAAGCGCACGTTCCTTCTCACCGACATGCTTTCCTCCGTGAAGCGCAGGGTGCTTCCGGCACACGAGCCCGGCAGTCTGTCCAAGAGTTCAAGCTACCACCGCAAATGCGTTGCGTCAAGCGGATTTGGGGGATTTGAGGGGCCATCCGCCCGGGAATTCGCCCATCCGGAGTCTCGGGGCCTGCCCGGCGAGCGCGCTCGCGAGAAGCGGGGGCCGCGCCGTGCGCGACCCCCGCGTCGTCTTCCAGATCCGCCCCGGCTCCCTCGGCTACAACCCCGCCAGGTACTCGACGAGATCTGCGAGCTCGTCCCGGGCCAGTCTGGACCCGAACGAAGGCATGGTGCCGACCGGATCGACGAGCTGCCGCGCCACGTTCTCGCGGTTGGCGGGCCGTCCGCTCGAGGGGAGCGCGCCACGCTCCAGGAGACCCGCCAGGCCCGGCCCGATCTTGTGGTCCTCCGAGTCGGCGTTGTGGCATCCCGCGCAGTTCACCGCGAAGAGCACCTCTCCCGCCTCTGCGTCGCCGCGCGTCTCTTCCCCCCCCGCCGGTGCCGAGGGCGCCTCCGCTCCCTCAGTCACCGCGCCTGCGCCTGGCCCGCACCACTCCCGCACGAAGAAGTACCCCGCAGACGTCGTTCCGACCACGAAGACGAGCGAGAAGACGATGAGCCCCATCACCGGCGCGAACCGGAGGAGCTCCTTGAAGTGACGAACGATGAGGATCTTGAGGAAGAGCACCACGATGAGCGCGAGAGCCAGCACGCCGTGAATCACCGCTCTCACCGAGAGGCTGTCGCCGGCCGCCGCCGTGTACTTGATGCAGAAGTAGCTCAGTACCGCGATGAACCCGACGACGACCCAGCCCGCCGTGCGATGCGTTCTCCGGAGACCCTTCGCGCTGAACTTCCGTTCCGACCTGCCCATGAGCGAGAGCATCGCGAGGAGAGCGACGAGCGCCGCGATCCCGAGGACGATGCTCAGGATCGACTTCACATAGAAGAGCGACATGCGACGACCCTCCAGGGATCCTCAATGAAAACGAGGCCGGGCTGTTCAGACCGGCGTGCTTACTCGGCCGCGCCGATCTCGCAGTAGTACATCTTGTCGAGGTCGTACTCGGGCGTGAGCGGGCAACCGCCGCAGATACAGCCGTTCCGCGTGACCGGGCACGTGGACTTGCCCTTGGCGCAGAAGAGCCCTTCCATCTTGTCCTTCATGCACTGGTCGTGCGACGGGCAACCGCCGCACACGCACTTCATCATGTTCTCCTGGGTGTCCGGTACCTTCGCCATGCTTGCCTCCTGCGTTTAGGGCTGCGGCCGCAGATCGTTGGGGCGCGGTCGGCTCGCCCGAACATGCCGTACGAACGTAGGACGCCTGTGGCCCGATCCAGGCCGCCGGCGTCCCTCCGTTCGCTTCACCTCGCGAGCTCGAGCGCACCGTACGGTTCGGCGGCAGAACCAGGCCGTGACGACGACGGGCGCATCGGGCTATCAGTCGTTCGTGAAGAGGTAGTCCCCGCCCTGGGCGTTCGCGTGGCACGCGATGCAACCCATGTCCATGCCCTTGGCCACGCGGCCGGCGAGCATCATTCCCTGCGGGTTCTTCTCGACCGTTCCGTCGGCCATGTACTTGGCCCAGAACCAGTCGTTGTTGTCGGCGTCGTAGCCCGCCTCGCGCTGCACCATGATCGTGACGGCCATCAGGTACTTCGCGGGATCGGTGCTCACCGTCTCGAGGTCGACGCCCTCGCCACCGAAGTTGTCCTTCACGATGACGTGGTACGGCGTGCCGTCGACGGTGACCATGTTGTAGTAGAGCTTGACGAACATCCCGTGCGGCGTGCCGCCGGGATAGACGTCGGACTGCATCTTCCACGTTCCGTAGCCGTCCATCGCCTTCCAGACGGCCCCGGCGAAGTCGATGTCTTCCTGCTCCCCGAAGGGCATCGGCATGCCCGAGCTGCACGCCGGGAAGATCACGACACCCGTCGCGATCACCGCGACGGTCGCGAGAACGCCCAACACGACCTTGATCCTCATGGGATCCTCCTCCCCCTGCCGGCCAGCCTTCCAGCACCTCAGAGCCCCTGAATACCGCATCCACAGGGGGTTGTCAACCGAATTGCAGTCACCCTCCTGCGGGGCCCGCGCATACTCACTCTCACTCGGATGCGCCGAACCGCGCTCCGTTGTACGGCCGGCGCGAGAACACCATCTCACGTTTGTCCAGCCATCCCGGCAGGCCGGCAGCCCATTGCGATGCGGAAGCACCAACGGCCCTTTGATGACCCTCTTGAGTCTGTCTTCGGGACTTCCCGGGGTTCCGGAATCGGCCCACTCAAGGGCCTCTTCGGCACGTTCCGTGCATTCATTCGGGCCGAAGCACGGGGCTCCCGGGAGGGCGTCCCGGCGCCTTCGTCCGGGTGTGCCGAGGTTCCTTCGACAGGGGATGCCAGCGTGTCGGACGGGAAGAGACTGGAAAACGGGAGTGTCCCGCGGCTCAAGGACCTCGAGTCCGAGACCTGCGGATCCACCGAGTGCCGCGAGATGCTCCTGAGCGTCTGGCGCGAGGTCGAGGTTCAGGCGCAGGACGCGGCCGCCCTCCTCAACGTCCCGACCGAGACGTGCGCGATCATCACGCCGGACGGGACCATCCTGGCCATCAACGACGCCGGCGCCCGCACTCTCGGAAGCCCGCAAGAAGACCTCATCGGCGCGTCGCTGCGCGATCTCTTCCCAGAGGAACTGCATCAGTCGCGCGCCGCCATGTTCGATGAAGTTGTCCGGACAGGGCGTCCCGTCGAATTCCGGGACGAGCGCGCCGGCATGATCTTCAGGAACAGGCTCTTCCCCATTCACGATCAGCACGGCCAGGTGGCGCGGATAGCCGTCTTCGCTGCAGACGTCACCGAGAAGATGCAGGCCGAAGAGGCCCACCGCCGGTCTGAGAGCAGGTACCGCTTCCTCTTTGAAGAGAGTCCGGCCATCACTCTCGTCATCGGCATCGACGGAATCGTGAGGGACGTCAACCGGGGCGCTCTCGAGAGCCTCGGCTACTCACGGGACGACGTCATCGGACGTCAAGCCCTCTCGTTCGTCGCTCCGGAAGATCGCCAGCGTGCCGCCGCTGATCTCGCCGGCAACTTCCGTGACGAGCCGGTCGTCTCGAGCGAGGCCCGCCTTCTTGCGAAGGACGGCTCCCTTCACACCATCCTGTTCTCGGGAGGTGCCGGCCTCCTC
The DNA here is from genome assembly GCA_025774645.1 of bacterium. Lineage (GTDB taxonomy): Bacteria > Joyebacterota > Joyebacteria > Joyebacterales > Joyebacteraceae > JALGVN01. Next base: position 4,500 of record JALGVN010000020.1, on the reverse strand, counting down.
TACGAGGACGACCAGCCGGCGGCCGTCGTCATCACGGGGCTGGACATCACCGAGCGCGACGAGACGGAAGCCGCGCTCAGGACGAGCGAGGAGAGATACCGCACCCTCTTCGAGGAGTCGGCCGACGTCGTCTACATCACCTCGCGCGACGGCAAGCTCGTCGACATCAGCCCGTCCGCCCAGTCGATCTTCGGCCTCGCGAGAGACGAGCTCATCGGCTACGACGTCAAGGACCTCTACGTCGACCCCGACGACCGCGTCGCTTTCCAGCTCGCCATCGAGGAGACCGGTGCCGTCAGGGACTTCGAGACGCGCTTCACCACGAAGCAGGGCGGAGAGATCGACTGCCTCCTCACGTCGAGCGTGAGGCGCGGGTTCACCGGCGAGATCGTGGGGTATCAGGGCGTCATCCGCGACATCACGGAGCGCAAGCGGACGGAGAAAATCCGAGAGCGCGAACGGGCGGCGTTCCGGATCGTAGCGGAGGCCGCGGTGCACGCGTCGGACGTCACCGACCTGTGTCAGAAGGCGCTGGGCGGACTCATCGAGACACTGGGGTTCGACTTCGGCTCGATCCGCCTGTTCGAGGACGGGCCGCGGAGGCTCGTGCCGGTCGCCGTTCACGTGCTCGGACAGGACGATCTCGAGAGGGTCGCCCTTGTCGAGATCGACGATCCCGAGAACGTCGCGGCCTACGTGGGACGAACCAGGGAACCGCTCTTCGCCCCCGACGCGTCGATTCACAGCATCGCCCGGACCCACGGCGGACGACTCGCCGAGATGCGGGTGGGCGGGATCGTCGCGTGGCCCGTCGACGGCACGCGCGGGGACCTTCTCGGCGTGCTGCTCCTCGGGGCATCGGCGCCGATGGACCTTCGGGAAGAGGACAGGCAGTTCTTCGACACGATCGCCGAGATGCTCTCCGCCATCCTGGAGCGAAAGCGGGCGCAGGAAGAGATCGCGCAGATGCAGGAGCAGCTCCTGCAGGCCCAGAAGATGGAGGCCATCGGCACCCTCGCGTCGGGCGTGGCGCACGACTTCAACAACCTGCTCACCGCGATCCAGGGATTCGCGGACCTCGGGATGATGAAGGTCGACGAGTCGGAACGCCTCCACGGAGATCTCAAGAAGATCCGATCGGCGGCCGACCGGGGAGCGGCGCTCATCCGGCAGCTCATGCTGTTCAGTCGTCGACAGCCGATCCAGAAGGTCCCGCTCAGTCTCAACAAGACCTCGCGGGGCATGCTGAAGATCCTCGCCCCTCTCATCGGCGAGGACGTGGCCATGAACATGGACCTCGAGAAGGAACTCTGGTCGACGAGCGCGGACGAGGGGAATCTTCAGCAGGTCCTCATGAACCTCGCCGTGAACGCCAGGGACGCGATGCCCGAGGGTGGGTCGCTCACGATCAGGACGAGGAACGTCGTCTTCGACGAGGACGGGGCGGCCGACAGACCCGAGGCGCGTCCCGGCGAATTCGTCTGCCTCACTGTCGGGGACACGGGCGTGGGCATGACCGCCGACACGATCCAGAGGATCTTCGAGCCGTTCTTCAGCACGAAAGGCCCCGCCAAGGGCACGGGGCTGGGTCTCTCGGTCGTCTACGGCATCGTGAAACAGCACCACGGGTGGATCGAGATCGCGAGCACTCCGGGAACGGGGTCGACGTTCGACATCTACCTGCCCTCGACCACGGCCGAACCCGGCGTGAAGGTCCGCCCGGCGGCGCCCGAGTTGCAGTCGGACGGCCGCGGCGAGCGGATTCTCGTCGTCGAGGACGAACCGACCGTCCGTGAGCTGGCCGCGAAGATCCTCCGCCAGAGCGGATACGAGGTTCTGGAGGCGGGCAGCGTCGCGGAGGCCATCTCAGTCTTCGACGAGAGAGAGGGACGGATCGACCTCGTCTTCAGCGACGTCATCCTCCCGGACAGGACGGGACTCCAGCTCGCGGAGACGCTCCGCGAGAAGACCCCGGAGCTGCCGATCCTCCTCTCGAGCGGGCACGCCTACGATCGCTCGAGGTTCGGTGACATCGAGGCTCGCGGCCTCGCGTTCCTGCAGAAGCCGTACTCCCTGCCCGACCTCCTCAGAACGATCCGAGAGATCGTCCGCGCGGAGTAACCACGCGAAGCACTCAGCACGCGAGCGAACCTACGCGGCGAGGGGCGAGGTCACCCCCCGCCGCCGGCACCGTCCGAACGCGCGCCAAGCCGCGCGCGTCCCGCGCCGGACGACGCGGGCCGCACTGTCGCGACACGGCCTGAAGCGAGCAGCCGCGTGGCCTCACTCGGCGAATCCCCCGCGTCGGTCGCGTCTGTGTCTCTTACGTGGAAGCTCCCGCAGGCAGGCACCACCCCTCACAAAAAGCAGGAGCCCGCCGGCGTCCCGGCGGGCTCCATGAAGGGGAGAGGCACAGTGTCAGTGTGTCGATACGTCAACACACTACCGGTACATGGCCTTGACACGGCCCCACGTGCTGTTCTCGACGGGCACCCCAGCCTCACCACGGAGGTAGAGATTGTCGAGATTGACGCCGGCAGCGGCGGTAGCGCTCGCGCCGCCCGGTCCGCAGCCGTCGATGTCGGTCAGCATCTTGATCTTGTACTGGAACTGCATCGCTCCACCGGTCAGCATATCCGAGATGTCCTGCCCGTTGGCCGCGCTTCCCCAACCGCCGCAACCGAGGAAGTCGCCGTAGTACGCGTGAAGCTGCGTCCACGACACGCCACCGTCAGCACTGATATTGCAGATCCAGCCGTCGCCGAGCGGACCCGGGACTGCCGCGTGCAGCCAGTGGTAGAGGGTACAGGTCGCAGCACCGGTGATCGCGACCACCGGCGAGTACAGGACGTCCTGAAGGTTCGGCGGAATCAGACTCGAGTCGGCGTCGTCGCCGCACCACCAGCTGTTCGGAGGACTGGACGACGAGCAGAGATCGGTCACGATGTGCCAGAAGTCACCGGCAGGAACGCCCGGGGCGCCCGGCACGCAGACGCCGCCCGTCTCCGCGTCGTCGAAGAACAGCGGAGTGCCGGGATCGTAGTAGTCGAAGATGAGAATATCATCGAGATGGCACGCGCCACCGTCCGAGTCGTACAGGCCGTCCTCGTCAGACCACGCGATGTCCGATTCGAAGAGGAAACGAATGTTTGCGGGGTTGTCATAGATGAGCGGGAATCCGTACGAGCCGATGTCGAACCAGCCACCGCTGGAGCCGTTGTAGCCGGTGTTCAGCGACACGTAGGCGCCAGAGCTCTCGGCCTGGACGTACGTGAAGTCGTAGTTGAACTCGGAGTCGTAGCGGCCCTTGAAGGTGAGGATCGCGTACGTGGCACCCGACAGGTCGATCGTCGGAATCGAAAGCCACTCCGTCCAGGAGTTTCCGTAGCCGTCGCCACTCACGAAGCCGGCGTTGAGCTCGCCACACCACCACGAGTTCACATCGTACGCGAGGTACGTGTCGATGTGCCATCGGGGCGGGCTCACGGACTCGTCGACCGAATACCAACCAGGAGAGCCACTCTCGTGGTCTTCGTGGTAGAATTCGACGATGTCGCGGCCGGCACTTGGCGCACCCATCTGCGGAATCGCGGCGTCCATCTTCGCCCCGGCAGCCGTCGCGATGGCAAGGATGCCCAAGACAATAATAAGCTTCTTCATCGTGCGTCCTCCCTCGAGAGGTCAAATGAACAAACATTTCCTTAGCACGCGCCGCCCATGCGATCGAGCGCACAGCGCAGCCCGTGGTCCTCGACTACACGTGGTCGGGGCCGCCTCCGCCTGTCCCAACGCCCCCTTCAAAAACGCGGAGACTGCGGACGCATCCGATCACGCTACTGCCTTCTCCTACATAGGCCTCCTCCCCTAGGTTGCTCGTTCCTTCGCACCGTCTGTGAACAACCCTCCGTTCACGCGCTTCGACGACGAGCTGCCGTCTCCGAAGCACCTTGAGCGTACTACTATTCAAGGCTTTTGTCAAGAGCCAGTCAGCCTGCAAGCTCTGCATTGCAAGAAGTCTGCCAGAGCCCCGGCAAGCCGTAATGAACACTCCTCACTTCCGGGACCGCGGATCCTCCTTCCATCGAGCATACAGAAGGGGGGCCGCAAGCGACCCCCCTTCGCTTCCGCAGTTCGAGAACTCCCCGTAGAGAGCCCTCAGAACCGCTGGCGCAGCGGTCGCCGGAGTCCGTGTTGCCGTCCCACACCACGTGACCGGATGCCCCAGCGTCGAGCTCGTCGTCGAGCAGGACCCGGACAGAGCGGCCGGCGACGTTGTAGACGGTGATCGTCGTGCGACCGGCCTCACGGATGCTGTAGGAGATCTTCGTGACCGGGTTGAACGGGTTCGGGAACGCCTGCGCGAGCACGTTCTTGTACCCGCCGTCAACGACACCCGTCCCGTCACCACCGGGCGTGACGTCGAAGTACGCCATCACGTTATCCATGACGTTCACGCGGAGGTCGATGCCCGTGTGGTAGTACCCCTCGGGCGTGTAGTTC
>JALGVN010000019.1 GCA_025774645.1 bacterium | reverse complement strand
GGAGTTCCAGTCTAGTCTTCGTGGAAACTCACGTCAAGCGCCTCGAGGAGGCCGCCTTCGGCGGCGGTCTCCTCACCGGAACACATGGGCTGGTTCAAGTGAGCCCGGATGGAACGGCAGGCAGTGGGGCGTCAGTGGACTTCGTTGCGAATCACAGTTCCGCCACGGATTACCACTCTGACATCGGTGAGGGCACCGAGATCCTCCAACGGGTCTCCGTCGACCACGAGCACATCGGCGGCCTTGCCCGCCTCGAGCGTGCCGAGCTCGTCTTGCAGACCGCACACGCGCGCCGCGCTCTTCGTTGAAGCGACGATGATCTGTCCGGCCGACATCCCGGCCTGCGACATGCGCGTGATCTCGTGCATCGGCATCCCAAGATCGAAATGCTCGAAGCCGTTCTGGGGAACGTCCGTGTAGTCGTTGCCCATCGCCGGCTTGCCGCCCGCCGCGACGAAACGGCCCAGATTGGCCTGGGCACCCGCCAGGACGCCGTACGCCTCCATCACGGTCAGAGTCGTCACCAGGTAGATGTCGGCTTCGATCATCTGCTCTATCAGTGCGTCGGGCGCGGAGTCCCACGGCACGTGAGCGACGTCGTCCACGCCGGCGTCGACCACGGTCTGCATGAACGCGGCCTCCGTGACGTGTGCGGTGACGAGCGCATCACGTGCGTGCGCCGTCGCGACGATGGCAGTCAGCTCCTCGAAGGACATGAGGGGAAGGTCCGAGGCTGGACCGTAGCCGTCTTCCATCGTGACCTTGATGAGATCGGCGCCCTGGTCGAGTTCACCCTCGACCTTCTGCCGCGCATCCTCGGGAGATGTGACGTGGAGCCGCCCGTAGCCTCCGGGTGGCGCTATCATCCAACCTGCCGAAACGAGACGCGCGTACGCAGGCTCGTTCCAGTCGCTGTCGCGCATGGCGATGAGCTCCGCGAGCGAGTGCTGGTCGGAGAAAATCCCTTCGTCCCGGACGGTGGTCACTCCCGCCTGCGCCCAGGCCACCAGGTTCTCTGCCGAGTACGCATCGTGTACGTGTGCGTTGATGAAGCCGGGGAGAATCGTGCCTCCGCCCACGTCGATGGTCGGCGTCCCGGACGGGATGTCTATGTCGTCACGTCTGCCGACCGCGATGATCTTCGACCCGCTCAGAACGAGGACGGCGTCCGGCAGCGGTTCGGCTCCGGTCCCGTCGATCAGTGTGCCGTTCGTCAGAGCGAGTGTGGGAGGGTCGTTCGGGACCGAGGAGGGACCGCTGCAAGCTGTCGTGCAGGCGGTCATGACCAGTGCTGCGAGGGAGATTCCCATCAGCTTCGCGCGCATTCTGCTCCTCCACTTCGACATTGGCGCTCCCGACTTGCGCTTCCCGGTCGGCGCTGCACCGAGCCGCGTGCCCGCCGCGCCACATCGCCAACAGGCACACGAGCCTACCCCCGGGCGTCCTACGACCGCGCCCTTCACCTGGTCTGACAGCGCCCAGCGTCTCCGGGTTTGTCGCGGGGGACGGGGTGGAGGCTCCGTCCACTACAATCCCGCTTCGCGCTTGGAATCGCCAATCCCCTCGGGTAGCATCTTGCGTGGCGCCGGTGGCGGTCCTGGACGCTGCAGCGGATTCCGATGCCCCGGAGGAAGCGTCTCGAAGCTCTCACAATCCACATCGACTCCCATTCACAAGAAGGAGGGGGGAACCATGAAGCCAGCAATGCTCACAATCCTCGCACTCGTCGTCGCCGCGGCGATGACCGCGCCCGCCCTGGCCGACCAGCAGGCCGGCGAGATGACGATCGATCCGGAGGATGCCGCAAAGCATTTCCCGACCGGCGGCTACTCGCCCTACGCGGATCGAGGATTCCCGGCCCGGCCGCTCTGGGGTGACTCGCATCTCCACACCGCCAACTCGCCGGATGCGTTCGCGTTCGGCAACCGGCTCGGCCCGGAGGAAGCGTACCGCTTCGCGCGGGGCGAGGCGGTCACCGCGTCGGCAGGCCAGCGTGCTCAGCTCTCGCGGCCCCTCGACTGGCTTGTGATAGCCGATCACGGGATCGCGATGGGCGTGATGTTGGAGCTCTACAACGGCAACCCGTCGTTGCTGCAGGACGAGCGGATGAAGCGCTGGCACCTCATGATGCACGAGAGCCCCGAGCAGGGCGTCAAGGCAGCGCTGGAACTCATCTCGGCCGGGAGCCAGGGGGACCTCCCGGAGGCGGCACTCGATCCTGTGATCACCCGCACGGTCTGGAACGACTACACGAAGACCGCCGAGGAGTTCAACGACCCCGGCCGTTTCACGGCCCTCATCGGCTACGAGTGGACATCGCTCATCACGGGCAACAACCTGCACCGGGTGCTCATCTTTCGGGGCGACAAGTCGAAGGCGGACCAGATCCAGCCGTTCACCTTCGCCGACAGTCCCGACCCGGAGGATCTGTGGGAGTTCATGCAGGCCTACGAGGACAGGACCGGCGACTTCGTCCTGGCGATCCCCCACAACGGCAACCTGTCGAACGGCATGATGTTCATGCCCGAGACCATTTCGGGGAAAAAGTTCGACCGGGCCTACGCAGAGACGCGCGCGCGCTGGGAGCCTGTCTACGAGATCACCCAGATCAAGGGTGACGGCGAGGCGCACCCCTACCTTTCCCCCAACGACGAGTTCGCCGGCTACGAGCTGTGGGACAAGGGCAACCTCGACCTGAGCGAGCAGAAGACCGACGACATGCTCCAGTACGAGTACGCCCGTGAGGCGCTCAAGAACGGCCTCGCTCTCGAGTCCAAGCTCGGCGTGAACCCGTTCAAGCTCGGCATGGTCGGGAGCACCGACTCCCACACCTCGCTGGTCGCGGTCGCAGAGGAGAACTTCTTCGGGAAGCACACAGGCAAGGAGCCGAGTGCCCACCGCTGGAGCAATCCGGTACTCGCGTCGCCCACAGGCAGCGTCATGGGGTGGGAACAGGTCTCGTCGGGGCTTGCGGCCGTCTGGGCGACCGGAAACACGCGCGAGGAGATCTGGGATGCCTTCAACCGCCGGGAGGTCTACGGGACCACGGGCCCCCGGATCCTCGTGCGGTTCTGGGGCGGCTGGGACTTCGAGGCTTCGGACGCGATGAGCCGCCTGCCTGCGGAGCTCGGTTACGCCAAGGGAGTGCCCATGGGCGGCGATCTCCACACGGCTCTCGCCGGCAAGGCTCCGACCTTCTTGGTCGCGGCGCTGAAGGATCCCTACAGCGGCAACCTCGACCGCATCCAGATCATCAAGGGGTGGCTCGACGAGAAGGGCAAGACCCACGAGAAGGTCTACGACGTGGTCTGGGGCGACGCCGACAGCAGACAGCCCGGCGCCGACGGCAAGATCCCGCCGGTCGGGAACACCGTGGACGTTGAGAACGCGGTCTGGATGAACACCATCGGCGACCCCGAGCTGATCACAGTCTGGGAAGATCCGGACTTCGATCCGTCGCTCAGTGCCTTCTACTACGCCCGCGTCATCGAGATCCCGACACCGCGCTGGACCGCGTATGATGCCGAGCGATTCGACATCACCATGGACCCCGTGGTGCCGATGACGACGCAGGAGCGGGCGTACACGTCGCCGATCTGGTACACGCCGTAGCGAGGATCAAAGACACGCGGCGCCACGGAGAACACGTGCCCGCCGCCGACAGAGAGAGCCCGGGCCACACGGCCCGGGCTCCTTCGTTCGATCCCTTCCCGTCTCTCACCGCCCAGCTCGGCTCGCGCTCGGGAAGGACATCGCGACCAACGAAGAGGCCGCCGGCATCTGCCGGCGGCCTCCTTACCACCCCCCGCGACCGCCACCGCGGGGGTTCGTTTTGTCCCGCGAACAGCGAGGTCATGCCTCATAAGAAGGAGCACGACTTCCCACGTCGAGGTTCGTTACTGCCGGGCGCTCGCCGCCTGCATCTGCTGCAGCGCCTTCTCCACGCTCAGCGATCCCACCGCCTGACTGGGCGGGAACTCGACGAACGAGTCAAGGAACTGCTGGACGTAGACCTGTGCTGGCACGAACATCCACATCTGATCTGCAAACCAGCGGATGTAGAGAGCCGAATCCGGCGACATCTCAAACGGGTCCTGTCGGAGACTCACGACGAGCGGCCAGCTCGGTGTCTTGCGGTAGGCCTCGTTGATCGCTCCTTCCATGATCGTGAAGTGGATCTTCCACTGGTCGTAGCGGAGCGCGTTCAGGTTCCCGCCCGCGTCGAAGTAGAGGATCTCCTTCCGAGCGCCGGGACCCTTCCCGGCCAGAAGATCTCCCTGATCGTACCCGTCGAGATGAGTCTTGAAGGTCTTCTCTCCGACCGTCAGACCCTTCTTCAGTTTCTCTTTGATGTCTGCGTCTCCGGCAGCAGCCATCAGCGTCGGTACCCAGTCCTCGTGAGAGAAGATGTCGTTGACGATCGTGCCCGGCTTGACGTGGCCCGGCCAGCGCACGGCCGCCGGGACGCGGAAGCCGCCCTCCCAGGTCGTTCCCTTCTCGCCGCGGAAGGGAATGGTGCCGCCGTCCGGCCACGTGAACTTCTCGGCACCGTTGTCGGTGGAGTAGACAACGATCGTGTTGTCGGCAATACCGAGCTCGTCCAGCTTGTCGAGGAGTATGCCGATGTCGTGATCGTGCTGCGCCATGCCGTCTGCGTAGAGGCCGTAGCCGGTCTTGCCGTCCCACTCAGGACTGAGATGGGTCCACACGTGCATGCGCGTCGCGTTGTGCCAGACGAAGAACGGCTCGTCCGCCTCCACGGCACGCTCGATGAAGTCGACCGCGGCGTCCAGGAACTCCCCGTCTGCGGTCTCCATGCGCTTGCGCGTCAGAGGACCCGTGTCCTCTATCCTTCCGTCGGCATACGAGTGAAGAACGCCGCGCGGGCCGAACATCTCGTGGAATCTCGGGTCCTTCGGGTAGTGATAAGACTCGGGTTCCTCCTCGGCGTTCAGGTGGTACAGGTTGCCGAAGAACTCGTCGAAACCGTGCGCGGTCGGGAGGAACTCGTCCAGGTCGCCGAGGTGGTTCTTGCCGAACTGCCCGCACGTGTAGCCGTGCGGCTTCAGCAGCTCCGCCAGCGTGGGGTCCGTGGCTTGCAGTCCCTGCTTCGCTCCCGGCATGCCTATCGTCAGCAGTCCGGTGCGGAACGGGTGCTGGCCGGTGATGAACGCGGCCCGTCCAGCGGTACAGCTCTGCTGGGCGTAGTAGTCCGTGAAGAGCGCACCCTCGCTCGCGATCCTGTCGATGTTGGGGGTGCTCCCTCCCATCATGCCGCGATGGTAGGCGCTGATGTTCCACATTCCAATGTCATCGCCGAAAATGACCAGGATGTTCGGCTTCTCGTCGGCCGCCTTGGCCTTCTGAGGCGTTCCGGCGACCACGGTCGCCGTGGCGAGCACCGCTCCCACGGTCACCCAGGTGCTCGCCCTCCCGAGATTTGGAGACTTCTTCGCCATCTCTCTCTCCTTGTTGCCGGATTCAAGACCGATCCTCACACCCCGAACCGCAGTGCTGTCGCATCACCACCTTTCACAGGGATCTCATCCCGTGTCCGCCTTCGCGTTACATCTCTCGATGAGGTAATCAAGGGTCCGCTCCGCGAGCAGGAACCGCGAGATTCGTGACAGGCCACCGCTGCGCATCAGGTGCTGCCTGAGCGAAGCGGGCTCCGTTCCATGCGCGGATGCTATCTGACCGATTCGCTCTTCCAGATCCTGCTCATCCACTTCGATGCCGTCCTCCCGCGCGATCTTGTCCAGGATGAGAAGGAGCTTCACCCTCCGTCGTGCTGCAACCCACTCGTCTCCGTCTGGGCTGACTCCCTCTCTCCCGTCGAACGAGAGCTCCTGTCTGATGAGCTCGGCGGGAACCTCGAGCACGGTCTCACTCAGAAGCCGCTCCGAGAGCTCGTCCCGCATCTCGGCGTCCGACTCCGCCGTCAGCGCGTACCCCGCGCAGTCGGGCAGGTGGAACTCGGGCAGCTCGGTGAACTCCACCGTGAAGCGGAACGGTTCGCCGTACTCGACAGCCACGTCGGTGATCGACACGGGGCCCGTTGCCCTGATCCCCTCTCCGTCAAACGCCTGGCGACTGAACCGTTGGACGCAACGCGCGGTGAGGTCCTCGAGAATCGACTTGCGGTAGTGCCCCTCTACCCGTGCATTCGGAGCCTTGCCCTGCCTGAACCCCGGGACCGGCAGCTTCGCGTACTCGCTGACAAGATCCTCGTGGTCCGCGCGTAACGCCTCCCACTCGACCTCGACTCGGGCTTCCTTCCTCTGGCCCTCGATGTCACGGACAGTCACCTGCATCATCAGACCAGCGCTCCCTCTCTACCCGAGAACCTCCCACCGGGGCACGCCCTCGACCGGCTCGTGTCCCAGGTCGCGGACGATCTTCTGTATGTGCGGGTCGATGTGCGTGAAGTAGCGCCTCAGTCCCGCGCACAGATAGTTGAGGTTCGGCTCGCCCTCTGGAGTCCGGATGAACCGGTTCTTGGGACACTCCCCCGCGCACGCGAAGAGGTACTCGCACTCCCGGCACCGGCGCGGGAGTGACGAGTCCTTGGCGTATCCGAAAGCCTCCTGCCGCCCCGACAGCACCAGTTCCGCGATCGGGTCCTCGAGCACGTTGCCGAGACGGTACTCGGGGTAGACGTAGTGGTCACAGGCGTAGACGCTGCCGTCGTGTTCGATAGCGACGCCCTTCCCGCAGATCGGACCGAAGATGCACAGGGGCGACAGCCGTCCCATCCACTGCTCGACCGCGCAGTCGAAGAAGTGGACGTAGATCCGGCCCAGGTCCGTGGTTCGCCACTCGTCGAAGACGGAGATCAGAAAGTCGCCATAGTCGTCCGGGTCGACGCACCAGCCCTCGACGACTGACTCTGGATGTCCGGGTCTGGCGCGCGGCTCGTCCATGAGCGGCATCAGGGAGTCCGGCCAGCGCTGCGGGGCCGTCGTGTCGAACGCCTTCGGCTCCACGATCGGGATGAACTGCATTCTCGTTGAGCCGACCTCGTCGCGAAGGAAGCGGTAGACCTCGAGCGGGTGCTGCCCGGTAAGCCGGTTCACGCAGCTCAGCGTGGCGAAGTTGACGTCGTGCTTCCTCAGGAGACGCGAGGCCCGGAGCACGTCGTCGAGCGTCCCACCCCCCTGTTTGTCCTTGCGGTAGTGATCGTGGAACTCGCGCGGCCCGTCGATGCTGAGGCCGACCAGGAAGCTGTTCTCCTTCAGAAACGCACACCATTCGTCGTCGAGCAGCACGCCGTTCGTCTGCAGGTCGTTCTCGCAGCGCATCCAGGGAGGAGCGTACTTCCTCTCCAGTTCAATCACCTTGCGGAAGAAGTCGATGCCGAGGAGTGTCGGCTCGCCTCCCTGCCACGAGAAGATGACCTCCTTGCAGTTCTGGCCCTGGATGTACTGGCGGATGAAGGTCTCGAGCACCTCGTCGGACATGCGCCAGCGGCTGTCGGTCGCGAGGAGTTCTTCCTTGCTCAGGTAATAGCAGTAAGCGCAGTCGAGGTTGCAGACCGGGCCGAGAGGCTTGGCCATGGCGTGCATGCGCACGACGGGTTCGCCCCGGAACATGCGTCGCTTGCCGCCTTGTGTGCGCTCGTCCAATCCGTGTCGCCTCGGTATGCGGATGTTTGGCCGCCGTTCCCGGGATGATTGGGATCGGCCGTTGGAGAACGGGATTACAGAGGGCGATTGAGTATAGGGGGAGTCGACACCACGCGTCAAGTCAGGAGGAGCAGGAAGGGTCCTCGTGTCTCAGCAGTGCCGGAACTCATCGTAAACTCCGAGACGCGCGGACCGGCAGGCGAAGGCGGAGCCAGCGGGCCGGGGGGAGGTGTCTTACGGCGCAGGCTCCGACCGCACGAATGTCACGTCGTAGTTCTGCCTCAGGCCAGCCTGGAAGTAGATCCCTCGCAGGACATCGTCGGCGGCGTCGTACGTGAGAGTGTAGGTCGAACCTGGGTAGCCCTCGTCGCGCAGCTCGACGAAGACCTCAAGCGTGCCGTCGATCTCCCGGAACTCGGCGATGGAAACGTTGATGGGGCGCGGGTTGTGGTACGCGGCTTCGATCCTCTCCCCTTCTGCCGAAGAGACGATCTCCAGCACGTAGGGGTGGTCCGCCCGGACCCATCGACCCGTGACCCTCGACACGTCAGCGACTGTCACGGCGGGGACATGAGCGGGCACCGTAGGTGTCACATCCGTCCTCGACGGTGCGGAGGGCTCCGGCCGGGAGCCGGCCACCCACCACACGACTCCCGCGGCCACGCAGACCAGGATCAAGCCAATGTAGAGAGTTCTCGACACGCTGCGGACCCCCGAATCCTCTGGCCGGTCTCCTGTGCCGGATGCAGCACTCCCGGAGACGGTGTGAGTCGCGTGATTCTACTCCCGCTACGGTTCCGCGGCCAGCACGTTCGTCTCCCCAAGAGGCCGCCGGCAGGACACCGGCGCCCACGTGACCGTCATCGATCCTCTTCCTGCGCCGCCTCCCAGCGGGCCTCCCGTTCGCGGACGGCCTCCGGCCTGAGTGACGGATCGAGGCGCTCCTCGACCCACCCGTAGACCGCGGGAATCACGAAGAGCGTGAGAAGCGTCGACGAGGTCAGCCCGAAGACGACCACCGTCGCGAGCGGGCGCGATACCTCCGAACCGATCCCGCGGGACAGCAGGAGCGGCAGAAGTCCCAGCACCGTTGTCACCGCGGTCATGAGAACGGGCCGCAGCCGGAGGAGCGATCCCTCGATGAGCGCGGCGTCGAGGTCGATTCCCTTGCTGCGGTGGTGGTTGAAGTAGCTCACGAGCACGATGCCGTTCTGGACGGCGATGCCGAAGAGCGCGATGAACCCCACCGACGCCGGTACCGACAGGTACTCCCCGGTGATGAGAAGCCCGAGGACGCCTCCGATCAGGGCGAGAGGGATGTTCAGGATGATGATGAGAGCGTGCCGCATCACGCCGAACGACATCCACAGGAGCCCGAGCACCGCGGCGATGACGATCGGGACGATAATCGAGAGGCGCCGCATCGCGCGCTGCTGGTTCTCGAACTGCCCGCCGTACTCGACGAAGTACCCGGCCGGGAACTCCACCTCCTCGCCGATGCGTCTCTGGATGTCCTTCACGACACCGCCGAGATCCCTGCCGCGGACGTTCCCCTGCACGACCCAGCGCCGCTGGTTCTTCTCCCGGTTGATCTGAATGGGACCGACGACCTGCTTCACCTCCGCAACCTGCGAGAGTGGTATGAGAGAGCCGTCCTCCGTGTGCACGAGGAGCGACCGGAGCGCGTCCGGGTCTGCGCGGTACTCCTCCTGGAGGCGCAGGTGAATCGCGTACCGGCGGACGTTGAGGTAGACGTTGTCGATCACCTCCCCGCCGATCGCGAGTTCGACCAGCTCGAGGATCTGTGCCACGGCCACGCCGTACCTTGCGCAGGCCGCGCGGTCCGCGATGATCTGAACCTGCGGCTGGCCGAAGCTCTGCTCCGGCGCCAGATCCACGAGTCCCGGAACGTCCCCGATGGCCGCGACGATCTCCCTGGCCTTCGACCTGAGCACGTCGAGATCCTCGCCGTAGAGCTTGATCGCGAGCTCGGCGCGCGTCCCGGAGAGAAGCTCGTCGAACGCGTTCTGGATGGGCTGCGTGAAGTTGAGCTGGACTCCCGGATAGCCCGAGAGATCTGCGGAGAGCGCTTCGACCAGCTCGTCCTTGTTCCCGAACGCGCCCCACTCGCTGCGAGGCTTGAGCGAAACGTGGACCTCGGCGTAGTTGACCGGGTGCGGATGACTCCCCGCTTCCGGCCGCCCGATGCGCGACACCGTCTCCTCGACCGCGTCGTACTCGAGGATTCTGCGTTCGAGCGCCATGATCGTCGCGGTTGCTTCGCCGAGCGCGATCGACGGCGCCATCGCCACGCCGATCAGGATCGACCCCTCCTCGAGCGTCGGGACGAACTCCGTTCCGATGAGCGGTACGAGAAGCATGCTGACCACGAACGCCGCAAGCGCGATCAAGACCACCCTCTTCTTGTGCTTCACCGCCCACGTGACCGCGGGCCGGTAGGCCGCCTTGAGCCTCGCGAGCACGACGAACTCCTCGTGCTTCCCCTTCCTGAGGAGCAGCGAGGACAGCGCGGGCGCCACGACGATCGCCATCACCATCGACCCGAGGAGGGCGAACGAGATCGTTGCCGCCATCGGGGAGAACATCTTCCCCTCGACGCCCTGCAGAGTCAGGATCGGCAGGAAGACGAGTATGATGATGGCCGTCGAGAAGGCGATCGGCTTCCCGACCTCGTGTGCCGAGTCGAGGATCACGCGGTTCTTCTCGTGGTGGCTCTTCTCCCGGATGTTCAGGTGCCGGTAGATGTTCTCGACCATGACGATCGACCCGTCCCCGAGCATCCCGATCGCGATCGCGATGCCTCCGAGCGACATCAGGTTCGCTGAGATGCCGGAGACCCGCATGAGGATCACGGCGGTGAACGCGGAGAACGGGAGGGCGAACGCTACGATCGCCGACGTCCGCCAGTTGCCGAGGAAGAGCGCCAGCGTGATCAGAACGAGGAGCGCGCCGAGCAGGAGCGAGGTCTTGACGGTTCCGGTCGCGTTCCTGACGAGCTCGGCCTGCTCGTAGTACGGAACGAGCTCGACGCCGTCGGGAAGCGCGTCCCTGACCTCGTCCACCTTCTCGTAGAGCCGTTCGATGACGGCGGAGGTGTTCTCCCCGAAGAGCTTGAGGACGAGCCCCGACACGACCTCTGTCTCGCCGTTGTGCGAGACGACGCCGCGGCGGATCTCCGGCCCGAACTCGACGTCGGCGACGTGCCGCACCGTGATGGGCACTCCGTCGATCGACTTGAGGGGAAGGCTGCGGATGTCGTCGAGGCTCTGCACGAGCCCGATGCCGCGGACGAGGTGCTCCTCCGAACCGAGCACGAGGAACTGACCGCCGGCGTTCCTGTTGTTGTCGTTCACCGCGTCGACGATGTCCTCGAGCGACACGTCGTACTCGCGGAGCGCGAGCGGGTTCGTTCTGATCTGGTACTGGAGGACGTTCCCGCCGATGGAGAGCACGTCGGTCACTCCGGGAACCGTCTGGAGCTGGTACTTGACGACCCAGTCGTTCAGGTCCCTGAGATACAGATCGAGATCCATCCCGCCGGTGTCGACGTCGGGATCGGCGGTCAGGTAGTAGATGAAGATCTGACCCAGGCCGGTGGAGATGGGACCGAGGCCCGGAGGCTCGTGCATATCCGGGAGGTCGGGCATCGCAGCCGCGAGCCGTTCCCCGACGAGCTGACGCGCGAAGTAGATGTCGACGTCGTCTTCGAAGTAGACGTAGATGACCGCCATGCCGAAGGCGGACGTCGACTTGATCTGGGTGACCCCTGGAAGCCCGTTCATGGCCGACTCGATGGGGTACGAGATGAGCCGCTCGACCTCCTCGGGCGACATCCCGTGCGCCTCGGCGAAGACCGGGACCATGATGGGCGATATGTCGGGGAAGGCGTCGACCGGCATCCCCACGTATCCGAAAACCCCGACTGCGATGACGGCGAACGTGGCGAGGACCACGACCGCGCGCGTCCGCAGGGAGAGTCTGACGATCTTGTCTATCATGTGCACGTCCTTCTATTCGAGAGCCGGGCTCGCGTGAACGAACGCGGGTGGACCCGGGTGGCAGATCGGTAGCTGTCGACGCGTTAGTGGCCGTGTCCGGCGTGGCTGTCGAGCCCGCTCGTCACGATCTCCGCCTTGAGCGCGTAGGCTCCTTCGACGACGTATTCCTGTCCTTCCGAGAGACCCGACGCGATCTCGACGTGCGTCTTCGTCGAACGTCCGAGCGTAACGGGCACGGACTCGAACGCGTTACCCTCGGGGACGAACACGACCGGCTCCCCCTCGAGCGACTGCACCGCATCCTTCGGGACGAGAACCGCCACCTCGCACTGATCGAACGAGACGTCCGCGGTGACGAAGAGGCCGGGCCGCCACTGTCCGGACGGGTTCGGAATCTCGATCCTGGCGAGGGCAGTGCGCGTCTCCTCGTCGATGATCGGCGAGAGGAACTCCACCACACCCGTCACGTCGGGGGTCCCGATGCCTGACGCCGAGATGACGACACTCTGCCCCTCGCGGACCGCGGACAGGTCTGCCTGCGGAACATCGAGATCGATCCATGCGGTGCTGAGGTCGGCGATCGCCAGCACGTCGGAGTCCTCACCGACGACCTCGCCGATCACCAGGTGCATCTCGATGACCGTACCACTGATCGGAGCGCGGAGTTCCAGACGCGTCAGCGCGCCCGTCTCGTGGGTCATGGTCAGGCCCTCGAGTTCCTCGTCCAACACCCCGAACGCGTGGAGCGTCTGTTCGGCCGTCTGGAGTTCTATGTCCGCCTCCGACAACGCCTGCCTGGCGTCCAGGAAGTCCTGTTCGGCCATGATCTCCCTCTCCCAGAGCTCCTCCTGCCGTTCGAACTCGATGAGCGCCAGTTCGCGCCGTCCCCGCGCGTTCAGGTACTGCCCGCGGGCTTCAGCCAGCTCGCGGCTGGCGATCACGGCGAGCAGGTGTCCGGCAGAGACCTCATCGCCGATTCGGACGCTGACCTCTCGCACCACGCCGGTGACGGGAGGCACGACGTGGGCGAGCCGCTCCTCGTTGATGCGAACCTCTCCAAGGAGGCGCGTCGTGATCTCCAGCTCTCCGCACCCGGCCACAGCAAGCCGGATCCCGGCGTCTTCCCGATCGCGGTCAGAGAGGACAATGAGTCCGCCCTCGCCGCGATCCGCGTGGTCGTCTTCAGCGCCGGTATCGCCGGCGTGGTCGTCTTCGCCCACCACATCGTCGGCGTGGTCGTCTTCGCCGTGGTCGTGCCCGGCGTGAGCGTCGTCGTCCTCGTCCTCAGCGTGACCGTCTCCGTGCGCGGCATCGTCGCCATCACCGTCGTGCGTCGCGGCCTCGGAGTCGTGATCCTGGTCGCACGGCTGTCCGGCCTCCTCCGTATGGGCGTCCTTTGCGTGGTCGACCGGCTCCTTGAGCCCTCGCGCTCCGACGATCGCCAGGATGGCGACCACGGCGGCGACCGGGAGTCCTATCATCACAGCTTTCTTCATCGAATCACCTGCCTCTGAAGTGGTGTCTCTTCTGTCTCGGGTCTGTCCGTGTGGGCCGCGGGCCTTCCGACGGCCCGAGAGACGACGCAGCCATCCGGAGACCGGATGAACGCGCTCGCCCCTCGACGGAGCGCTACCCGCGGAGTCTGGATACGGATGTGGGATGGATCAGAGTCTGAGGACGACCGTGTTCAGGAAGGAGGATGGGAGTATGCCGCAGTCGCGGGAGGCAACTCCCGCTTCGGTCGCAGACCGTGCGGCCTGGTCGGTTGTAAACTCGGCGGCGACGGCGTCCGATCCCGATCGGGAGACCAGGCGCTTCCCCTTCCCCGAGAACGTCTTGGAAGGAGGCGCTGCGTCACGGCCGAGGATGGCGTCCTGGCAGCTGCCGTGCTGGTCGTACGCATCGACAGCGAGCTGATGGGAGTCGGACTCCGAATTCTCCTCGCACGACGTCCGGCTACAGCAGCCTCCAGACTGCGCTCCCGCGCACGCTCCGTCGACCGCGGCCTCCAGGGTCACGCTCCCGTCACACCCGATGCACAGAGCGACCCCGTGGGCGCTCGGCGCGACCAGTCCGATGGAAGCAAGGAGGATGACGGCGATTCTCATGGCTCTCCCGACGACTCTCAGCAACACAACGATGGCTGATTGCAGGTCCCTAATATTATAAACCCTGAGAACTGGCTTGTCCAGTCACCCGTCGGGCGGGCCAGCTCACAGCGGCCCCTCTCGCAGCGGCTCCGGCGCCGGAAGATCTCCTCTCTTCCGCCAGAATAGAGGAACGCGACGGCGGAGAGAGCACCCATCTCAAGGAGCGCCGTCTTCGTGAAGTCCGTGATCCGGTAGAGCTGCGGAACAAGGAACCCCTGCCGCCCCACTTCCTCCCCGAAGGCGAGGATGGTGGCGGTCACGAGTCCCGTGCCGACGTTCTTGAGAGCCCACATCGCGACGGTGCCCGGCGCCGTGTCGGTGAACCGGCCGATCCCCGTGAGCCACACGACCGCGTAGGCCGCGCCTACGTAGACGATCGGCAGGACGTAGCTCAGGACCTGGTAGCGCGTCTTCCCCCATCCCCAGCCCAACCCGGCCAGACTGCCGCGCCGCCGGCCATCGGGGAAGATCAGGCGCGTGACCAGAACACCCACGAACGGACTCCACATCCCGCCGAACGCGGCGACGACCGTGATCTCCCCGCTCGAGACGACCATGTACATGAAGATGGAGCTGAACGCGTACGTGACGGCGACGAAGGTCGCAATCCGGATCCAGATGTCTCTCGGTGTCATTAGGGTGTGCCATCCCCTTCCCGCGCCGACTCAGGTTGACGCTCGCAGGATGAGACACACGGAGGCGGGCGGGAGTTTCGTGCGCGTTGCGCGGAGCACACAGGAAGAACGAGGCCGCTGCGCTCGCAACGGCCTCGTCCGTCATCTGACCGAAGCCCGGGAGCACCGACGGCTCCTAGGAGGCGAACTGCATGTTCAGCGAGGCGAAGAATTGAAGCGCCGGTTGACCGTCGCCCTTGTGCAGGATCGTGAACTGGGGCTCGAAGAACACGTTGAACACGATCCCCGGCGACTTGATGACCTTGCCTATGCCCAAGCCAAACGGCACGGCGTAGCTGTCGTTCTCCAGGTCGAAGACCCAGGCCGCAGAGCTGCGGGCGTAGAGGCCGCCGCCCATCTGGAAGAACCAGAATGGCTGGGCGACCAGGAGGCTGGTGTCGGCACGTTCGTCGTCGCCAGCGAACGACGCCTGATAGGTCACGAGGCCTCCGCCCGCCACGGTCGCGTTGAAGGTCCGGTAGTAGACCGCGGCCAGGCCGCCCTGCCACTTCCCGGTGCCCACCGAGTCCGTACTCCCCGTGGGCGCGACGAGCAACGGACCGACTCCGACCGTGACCTCGGGCTCCTGGATGAAGCAGTACGCCGCGAAGGCGTCGATGTCACCGATCCCTGTGCTGTCCTCATGCGAGTTCGGCGGGACCGTGTTGAACGGAGCGGAGACCCTCAGGAACCACTTGCCGCCCTTGGCGTAGCGCAGCCAGAGCGTGTTCGACGTCTCGTCTGGCATTCCGTACAGCGTCGGTCGGTAGTAGTTCTGGATGTTGAACGCCGTCATGTTCGCGAGCGGGTTGTTCGCCTGCGCGAGTGCGGCATCGGGAGCGGCATCGTCCGCGAACGCCGGAGCGGCGCAGAGCGCGAAGAGGATAAGTCCCAGCCCGAGGCTGACGGCAGACCTTGTCAGGGTACGCATCTGGTGCCCTCCTATCACAAGTTCGTCGTGCAGGAACGACGTTCCGAATCGGCATCACATGTTCACGAGAATCACCACACACTGACAGAAGCGTGCGCCGGAGTCAATGCGAACTCCGTTCCGCACAGACGGCGAACGAGCGGCCCACGGAGCAACCCGCGACAACATAGAACGAGGCCGCTGCCGGCTGGCAGCGGCCCCGCCCCGTGGAGCTGCCCGACGGTTACCTCGTCAGCAGCAGCTTCTTCGCTACGTCAACCTCTCCCATACGGAGCCTGGCGAAATAGACTCCCGAGGGAACGGGCTGGCCGTGGACATCGGTGCCGTTCCAGACGGCCTGATGTCGTCCGCGTCCCAGCGTACCGCTGACGAGGCGCTTGACCGCCCGTCCGCGGAGATCGTAGATCGTGAGCTCGACCGCCCCCGCTGAAATCGGGAGATCGAACTCGAGCGTCACGATGTCGGAGAACGGGTTCGGTCGCCCGGGCGAGAGCACCAGACCGAGCTGTCCGCCGGTCGTGACGCTCGCGAGCGACGTTCCCACCGTGTCCTCTGAACCGTCGCCGTAGACGGCACGGAGTTCGTACCAGAACGTCGTCGCCGGCCAGGTCGTCTCGTCCTCGTACACGCCGGGCGACACCGGAGCCAGAGGCTCCTCGTTCAACCTACCGAACGGGCCGTCTGGCGTCGTGGCACGGTAGATGTTGAAGCTGTGCACGCCGGCGAGCGCTTCGACCGACCAGCGGAGGACGACCTCGTCCTCCTCGGTCAGCACCGCGTAGAAGGAACCCTCGACCGGCGTCCAGTCGAGCGAGTTGCTCTCGTCACACGCCCTCACCCGCATCGAACCCGTGGGAACGCCTGCGGGAACGAGGAGAGAGATGATCTCGTCCGACCAACTGATGCAGTCGCCGGCAAGCACCTGGAAGCCCCCGTCGAACACCACCGCGAACGAGTCGCGCGGAGCGTCCCAGAAACCAAGGCCGAAGATCTCGATCTCGTCCTCGCCCGGCGCCCCCGCGTACTGATCCGCTGCGAGAAGCTCGGGCGGTTCGGCCACGATCAGCAGCCGCGCCGGACCCTCCGTGCTGCCGCCGCAGCCGTTCGCGACCGAAACGCAGTACTCGCCCTCGACGGCCGGGACCGTCGTGGAAGTCTCGCTGCCCGCCCAGATCTCCTCGCCGTCTAGAAGCAGCCCGTACGTCACCGCCCGCGAGACAGGCTCCCAGCTGACCGCCACGTCGTCGCCGAAGCACGCCAGTTCCGGATCGAGCGCGGGGCGCTCGGGCGCCGAAGGCGGTCCGTGCACGGTGATCTCGAAGGAGGACGGAGCGCCCTCGCATCCGGTCTCAAGGTCGACGATCACCAACGTGACCGTGAACAGGCCTGGCTCGCCGGAATCGAAGTCGAAGCAGTTCGCGGGTCGACCACCGGGGCCGCCGCGAGCGGCGCGGTCCATCGAACCGAGCTTGTCCTCGTGAGAGGCAGACCGTGCGGTCCTCTGTGCGTTCGAGGTCCACACGTACTCCCAGTTGGCCTCAGGCGGAGCCGGAGGTCCGCAGAGCGTGAGCGGGAGACCGTCGATGCAGATCTCCTCGCACCCTTCGATTCCGCCGGGCGGCCTCTCGTAGACCTCGACGGTCCACGGACACGTGCTCACGCAGCCGCTCAGGTCCGTTACCCTGAGCTCGAACTCGTGCACACCGGGCTCGAGTCCGTCGAGTGACATACACCGGGTGGTCTCGCCGCCCGGCGACCAGAGGTACGCCGCCACGTCGTACGGACCGCAGAGACGCTGACCGGTCGTCCCCTCGCAGAGCCTGGTCGGACCGCAGATCTCGCACGTCTCGTTCTCGTACACGTCCACCGTGTGGAAGCACGTGCTCACGCAGCCGTTGTCGTCGGTGACGGTGAGCTCGAAGTCGTAACTCCCGATAGTGAGACCCTCGAGCGAGACACACCGCGTCGTGTCGCCGCCGGGAGTCCAGAAGTACCTCGCCGCCCCGTCGGGGCCGCAGAGCTCGCTGCCGACCGCGCCCTCGCAGATCTCCTCGGGGCCCGTGATGAGACACGGATCGACCGAGAACACCTCGAAGGTGAAGGAGCAGGTGCTCTCACACCCGTTCCCGTCGGTGACGGTGAGATCGAAGTCGTGACTGCCGACCCCGAGTCCGTCCATCGAGATGCACTGCGTCGTCTCCCCGCCCGGCGACCAGAAGTACGAGACCACGCCGTCGGGACCGCAGAGCGTGTAGCCGGTGGCGCCCAGGCACATCGCGTCACCAGGATCCGCCGTGATGTCGCACACGGGCGGACCGTACACCTCGAACGCGAACGAGCACGTAGTCTCGCAGCCTTCCGCGTTCGTCACCGTGAGATCGAAGTCGTGACTGCCGATTCCGAGCCCGTCCATCGAGATGCACTGCGTCGTGTCCCCGCCGGGCGACCAGGAGTACGTCGCCATCCCGTCGGGACCGCAGAGCGTGAAG
>JALGVN010000018.1 GCA_025774645.1 bacterium | reverse complement strand
GACCTACCTCTTCCGGGAGGTCATGCTCTTCTCGGTCGAGTGGCGGGTACCGAGAGAGGTCCCGGCGTACTACGACGGCTCGACCACACTGAATGCAGGGATCGAGCTCTGGTTCTACGACGCCTTCGCCATCCGGACCGGCATCAACCGGGATCGCATCGCGGCGGGCGTCGGCATCAAGAGCAAACACATCAGAGTCGACGTCGCGCTCCTCTCGGAGCGCAGGATCGGGAGCCTCTACAGGCTCTCCGCCATGTTCGTCTGGTAGGTAGATGAGACGACCGACCACACACGCCTGTCTGGTTCTGATCCTCGCCTTCGCGGTCGCCGCGGTCGCGCCGTCGGCGCGCGCCCAGACGACTCTCGAGGGGTACTCGTCGTTTGAAGCGGAGAGCCGGACCTCGGGAGGAGGCGATCCGACCTGGGAGATGTCGAACCCGCGGCTCTACGCGGAGCTGTCGCTCAGGTCGACGCCGCTCACGGACCTCGGTCGACGCCGCTCACGGACCTCGAGGCGTTTCTGAAGATGTGGTCGGAGTCGAACCGCTGGGTCAGGCTCGCGGACACCGACGTCAAGCAGACGCTCCTCTTCCTCCGCGAAGGGCACATGCGATACAGGTGGTCGAACGTCGAGGGCCACCTCTTCTTCGGACAGAACCGGTTCTGGCTGAACGAACCGCTCCTCGACATCGTCAACCCGGACGTCGTCAAGCACGACAACTACGGACCTCGGGCTCAGGGCATCCGGCTCGATTTCTGGAGCGTCTATTCGCTCTCCGGCGCCGCGTTCGTCAGTGAGAGGAGCGACTACTTCACCCGCGCCTACGACGAGATCCCGGAGTCGGAGCAGTCGTACTACCCAGGAATGGCGGTCGGGGACACGATTGCCGGCAGGACCGACGACTACCGGGCGTTCAGGGTCACCGGAGCGCTCCCGAAGCGGCGTGGGTTCTACGGCGTGACCTACGGTCGCAAGGACTACATCCGCTACAGCGACGGCCTGTACCACGGGAGATCCATCGACTACGACTCGGCCATCGCGGCCGACCTCGAGCTCGCGCTCGGGGAGCTGTGGTCGCCGCTCGCCCGGTTCGGGCGCGTCACATGGACGAGCGAGTTCGGGCGCAACATCTCGGGCTGGCTCTCCGCTCTCGAGGACCCGCAGCCGAACGGGTTCTCGACGGAGATAAGAGACTTCGGGATCGGCAACGCCTGGCGGTTCGTAGGTTCGTACGAGAAGTACGGCGCCGAGTTCTACACCGACGGACTCGCGTCCGGCGACCGCCGGGACCTGAACGACTACTCAAAGCTGTACCTTGAGGCGCGGTACCGCGTGCCCGTCGAGGCGATCAACGTGACGGGCTGGCGCCTCCACGCCGAGCCCGAGCACCCGGGGCTCACGAGCTACGCGCAGACCGTGGGGACGATCGACGAGTGGGGCGTCTGGACCTACATCGAGTTCCTCAACGGGTTCACAGGCACCGCCGAGTACAAGGTCTACGAGGACAAGAACGGGACGTGGCCCGCCCTCTTCTTCGAGGTGACGGGCGAGAACCGGCTCGTGAGACTCAGGTCGCAGTTCGCGATCAAGGACATCGACTCACCCTACGAGATCCTGGCGTTCGCGTTCGAGGCGAACGTGAACCTCACCGACAGGTGGAAGTTCTACACGCGCGTGATGAACGTGGACGAGAAGACCGAGTCGCGGCAGACGCTGTTCGCGCAGCTGCGATACCTGGGCTGGCAGGGCGCCGAGTTCTTCGTGGAGTTCGGAAACGGGGGTCATTCGGACGACCTCGCCCGCGACGGCGACTTCGTGAACCGCGACTCCAGCTCGATCACAGAGATGTCGTTCAAGACGTTCCTGAGGATCTACTTCTAGGGAACGGTTCGGCGGAGACGGCCCGTCGCGCTGGCGCCGGGCAGCACAGCACGGAGGTGGCGCCTCGGGCGCCCGACACGGAGACGACAATGAGACTTGGGAATCACACGAGGGCGGCTCTGATCGCGATGGCGATCGTCTTCCTCGGCACGAGCCCTTCGCCCGGCGGTCTCGCCGGAGTGGAGGGAGACGTTGAGTTCCTGCATTCCGATCCCTACGCGGGGAGCGTGGCGGTCGCCGGGGATTTCAACGGCTGGAGCACTGACGCGGATCCGCTCGAGATGGACGAGAACGGGGTGTGGAGGGTGGTGCTGGATCTCGAGCCGGGGAGATATGAGTACAAGTTCGTTATCAACGGGTCCCAGTGGATCGCGGACCCCGACAACCCGAAGCTCGTCGGCGAGTACGGGAACTCCGAGCTCGTGGTGGGCGACGACGGGCAGCCGACGGAGGCCGTCGAGACCGGTGCGGCCGAGCCCGTCTCCAACACGCCGCTCAGCTCGAGGGTGAAGCTGGACGGGTGGTATCGCGCGACGTACAACACGGTGTCGAACGTGCCGAGCGATCCCAGGTGGCGGCTCGAGAGGCCGGCGCATGAGGTCTACCTCGCCATCAAGCCGACGGTGAACGAGAACGTGACCGGGGACGTGACGCTTCGCATGAACACCGGAGCGGGAGACATTCAGAGGATCTACGCGGAGTTCTACAGCGGAAACGTGGTCCTCTCCGGCAGCGCCTTCGGGGTCCTCGGCTACTACAACGAGGAGCGCTACCAGTTCGACAACCCGCTCGAGCAGCTAGGCCACTACGACCTCGACGGGACGATCCTCCGGGAGCGGATCTACTTCGGCCGTGGCGCACAGGGCGTCGCTCTCGACGCGGACATCGGGCCGACGACTCTCGTGTTCGTCTACACCAGCATCTACGACTGGGACATCTACAACGACCCGGCGATCTACGACAACACGGGCACCGATCTCCTCGCCGGCCGCCTCAAGTGGCCGACGGGTCCGGTGACCCTCGGCGCGACCTGGACGTCGCTCCGGGACGGGTGGTGGATCAACTACCTCGGCGACAACGTGATCCCGGAGCTCGACGACTACGTCGAGGAGACCGGGAGCGAGAGCGACTGGTTTGAGCTCTCGATCACCGAGCAGGTCGGAGGCGTGGACGTCACCTGGCCGGCCATGGAGGAGCTCCTCACGGTCAAAGCGGAGGTCGGCTACGCGTCCTACCGCGCGCGCTGGGACATGGGCAACAAGGAGCTCATCGAGGGGTCTGACTACTCGAACGGCAAGATCGACGTGCCGGTCGGGGACACCGCCGGCTGGGTCCCGAAGCTCATCCTCTTCAGCGACCCGATCCCGCCTCTGAGCCTCCGGCTCGACGTCAAGCACACGAACATCGACGGCATGAGCGAGGACGAGGAGTGGGTCTCGTACGAGACTCCCATCTGGGGAGGTGTCCCGAGGCGTCAGTACAACGACGTGGGCTCGGCGGGGTCCCCGCTCGTGATCGGCGTCTGGGGACCGTCGCCCGGGCGGGATGACTGGGAGACCGAGTTCGACGCGGGGTTCAAGTTCGGGATCTTCGACGCCCTCCTCGAGTACGACTGGGGGAAGTACAACTGGGAGTACTACGAGACGTTCTTCGACGAGGGCGCCACGTCCGGCGCCACGTTCACGTGGAGCGGAAGGCGATCGAGACTGGCACTCCAGTCGCGGGTGGATCTCCGCGAGGACGACAAACTCTGGTTCGGCCTCGACACCGAGGTCATGGGCTTCTCGGTCGACGACGGCGGCGTCTACGACCCGCTCGACACGTGGGAGCTCATCCTCCTGGCGCGGTGGGAGTTCGTTGGTCAGTGGAGCCTCGTGGGCGACCTTCGCTGGATGACCTACTACGACATCCCGAAGGACGAGGGGGAAGAGGAGAACGGGGACGGAGGCGCGGCCGCGAGAAACGGCGAGACGTACACCGACACCTTCTTCGATCCCTTCCTCGCCGTCGAGTGGAATCTCCGGACGAACATCAAGGTTCAGTTCAGCTACGGGGTCAACCCGACGAACTACATCGACACCCCGGTCGAGGGGCGCGGGAACGGGCGTGAGCGCTGGCGCTCTTATTACCAATGGACGCACAGCCTCGTCGACGAGGTCGACGCCGAGAAGGCGCTCGCGGACGCGCAGACGCTCGGCATCATGGCCGTGCTTACGTTCTGATCGGTGGAGGTCCGGGGGGCGGCCGTGCCGCCGTTCCCGG
This sequence comes from bacterium, assembly GCA_025774645.1. GTDB lineage: Bacteria > Joyebacterota > Joyebacteria > Joyebacterales > Joyebacteraceae > JALGVN01. The sequence continues at coordinate 14,328 of JALGVN010000018.1, read as the reverse complement.
AAACGGAGGGTGTGGGGAAGGTGAGAGACGCGATGGCAACGAAGTGGCGCATTCTGGCGATGGTCCTGATCCCGGCTCTCGTCCTCTCGTCGTGCTCGACGAGCATCCTGGACGTCGTGAAGGACAGACTTCCGGCCCCCCACGAGGTCGAGAACGGATACAAGTTCACCTACTTCGCGCCTTCCTCGCGGTACGTGACGCTCGCGGGGAACTTCAACAACTGGGGCGGGACGCTCGTCGGACGGTACGACCCGACGATCGGGATCATGACGGACGAGGACGGCGACGGGGTGTGGGAGATCGTCGTGTCTCTACCGCCGGGGCGATACCAGTACAAGTACGTTCTCGACGGAGGCGTTGTCTGGGAGCTCGACCCGAACAACCCGGACACCGACTACGAAGGCGGAATCGAGAACTCGCTCGTCATCGTCTCGCAGAACATCCGATACGAGGCGGCGATCATCACCGGAACGATGATCGGGACGACGGACGACCTTCCCGGCGAGCGCGCGAAGGCGGAAGCGGCCGCTCAGGAAGTGGTCGAGGTCGCCTTCGAGTACACGAGTGACTCTGCGGGCGAGGTCTACGTCGCGGGCGCGTTCAACGACTGGGACCCGAGCGCGCTCCAGCTCGAGAAGGGCGACGACGGGATCTTCCGCGCGACGCTCGAGCTCGCGCCCGGGCAGTACGAATACAAATTCGTTGTCGACGGGACGTGGATCGAAGATCCCGCCAACCCCGAGTCCATCGACGATCCCTACGGCGGGAAGAACTCCGTCCTGACGGTGGAGTGATCGCCGATGCCGGCGGACAGAGCCTCACAGGCAGCACAGGCGGACGCGCGAGAGGCGGAAGCCGCGCTCGACGCGCGCTCGCCGACAGACGCCAGGAAGACCCGGCCGCGGAAGCCGGGTCTTCGCCTTCTCCGCGGAAGTGACAACCTGACGGCGTACACGTTCCTCGCGCCGTTCCTCATCATCTTCATCGTCTTCCTCGCGTACCCCGTGTTCTACTCGCTCTACCTGGCGCTCCACCGGGTGCCGGTCGATTCGTTCGACATCTTCGGAGGGCTCATCTTCGTCGGCTTCGGGAACTTCGCGAAGCTCTTCGGCGACGTGAAGTTCTGGTGGTCGGTCCTCATGACCCTCTACTACGCCGCGCTCATCATCCCCTCGGGCATCGCGGCGTCGCTCGTGCTCGCGCTCCTTCTGAACAACCGGCTCAAGGCGGTCGCGGCCTACCGGAGCGCGTTCTTCATGCCCTACGTGCTCGACATGCTCGTCGTCGGCATCGTCTGGACGCTCATCTACAGCCCTCACGTGGGGGTCCTCGTCAGGATCCTCGAGAGCGTCGGCATCACCGCCTTCTCGGAGAAGGGATTCCTCGGCGCGCCGGCGTGGGCCATGCCATCGGTCGTGGTCGCGAACGTCCTGAAGGGCGCGGGGTTCGGGATGATCCTCTACCTTTCGGCGATCCAGAACATCCCGGGATCGCTCTACGAAGCCGCGGAGATCGACGGCGCGACACCGTGGCAGCAGTTCCGTTCGATCACGCTCCCGCTCGTGAAGCCCATCACGCTCTTCATGGTGATCATCGGAACGATCGCCGCGTTGAACGCGTTCGTCGAGGTCTACGCGATGACGGGAGGCGGCCCGAACGTCGACGTCGGAGGACGCGCGCTCGGCGCGACGTGGGTCACCGGCTACTACATCTTCGACACGTTCTACACGCAGTTCAAGCTCGGGTACGCCGCGGCGATGTCGTACGTGCTCCTCGGGCTCACGCTCATCATTTCGCTCGTGAACAGGCGCTTCCTGCGCGCGGAGGATATCTGACGGATGAGGGTCCGCCGATGAGCGCAAGACGACACACCAAGGCTCGCGCGTGGAGACGCGCGCTCGTCTACGTCGGGCTCACGATCGCGGCGATCGTGGTCCTCTTCCCGTTCTTCTGGATGGTCGTGACGGCCTTCAAGGAGCCGGGACAGGCGTTCACGGCCGAGATCTTCCCGAGCAACCCCACGTTCGAGAATTTCCGGCGCGTCCTGACCGAGTTCGGGTTCGGCCGGTACTTCGTGAACAGCGTGATCGTCGCGACGACCGCCGCGTTCTTTGCGACTCTCTTCGCGTCGCTCGCCGGATACGTCTTCGCGAAGAAGGACTTCATCGGACGCGACAAGCTCTTCGGGTTCCTGCTCGCGTCGCTCATGATCCCGGGCATGATGTACGTCGTGCCCCAGTTCGCGATCATCAACAAGTTCGGGTGGATGAACAGCTACCGAGCCATGATCGTCCCGCACCTCGCAAACGTCTTCGGGCTCTTCCTCATGCGGCAGTACATGACGACGATCCCGAACGAGCTCCTTGATTCAGCGAGGATAGACGGGGCGGGGGAATGGCAGGTATTCCGGACGATCATGGTGCCGCTCTCGATCCCGATCATCGCGACTCTTTTTCTGCTGACTTTCCAGTTCCATTGGAATAACTTCCTGTGGCAGCTCATTGTCGTGAACATCGAGAGACTGTACACGGTCCCGGTCGGGCTGGCGCTCTTCCGAAGCCAGCACGAAGCGTCCTACACGCTCATCATGGCGGGCTCGTGCATCTCCGTTCTCCCGATCGTTGCGATCTTTTTCTTCGCGCAGCGCTACTTCATCGAGGGCATGACGATGGGCGCGCTCAAGGGCTAGCCGGGCGGTGGATGACGCGCTGCAGGACGCGCTGCAGGAAGCGGCCGGACCCGACGCGGCGAGCGACCGACGCAGCACGCACGAACGGAAACGGGGGGAACCGGGAATGAGAAGGACAATCATCTGGGTAGTCGCGGCGGCGCTCTGCGCGCTCGTCGCTCTCGGAGGGTGCGGGAAGAAGGAAGAGGCCGCGACCCTCACCATCTGGCAGACGTACAACGACGAGGAGCATCCCGTCTTCAAGGAGATCGTCCGCCAGTTCAAGGAGGCGCACCCGGGGATCACCATCGACATCGTCCGGCTTCCGTTCGCGGGAGCAGAGCCGAAGATCCAGACGGCGCTCACGACGCGCACCGAGCCCGACATCGCGAGGGTCGACGTCTCGTTCCTCGCGAAGCTCGCGAGCAAGAACGCGCTCCTGTCGCTCGAGGAGCTCGTGCCCGCCGCGTTCCGCGACGAGATCCTGCCGGTGGCGCTCCAGAGCTGCGTCTACCGCGGAACGCTCTCGGGACTCCCGGACCAGACGAACGGACTGTGTCTCTTCTATAATAGAGAGCTCTTCCGGCAGGCGGGGCTCGACCCGGACCGTCCGCCCGCGACCTGGGACGAGCTCATCGCGTACGGCAAGAAGCTCACCGACGAAGAGAAGGGCGTCTTCGGCATCGGCGTCCGGAACTCGCTCTGGTGGTCGCTCCCGTTCTTCTACACGCACGGCGCCACGTTCCTCTCCGACGACGGCCTGCACTGTCTCCTGAACGGTCCGGAGGGAGTCGCCGCGTTTCAGCTCAAGGTCGATCTCTACGAGAGACACAGGATCGAGGGCGGCGCGTGGCGGTCGGGGGGAATCCAGAACGACCTCGGGTTCCAGAACGGCCGGTACGCGATGATCATGAACGGGCCATGGGCCGTCGAGAGCCTGAAGAAGACCGGGCTCGATTTCGGGGTAGGCCTCATTCCCGAGGGACCTGCGGGGACGGCGACCAACGTGGGGGGGAACAACCTCGTCGTCTTCCGGAGCTCGAAGAGACCCGAGCTCGCAGCCGAGTTCCTCATGTTCGTGGCCGGCGAGGACATCCAGCGGATGTGGGCCGCGAGCCTCGGGCAGATCCCGGTGAACGTGAAGGCCATGGACGCGATCACGTCCGACGAGCACCCGTATCTCGCCGTCTTCGTCGAGCAGATGGGGACCGCGATTGCGCGGCCGCAGACTCCGTACTACCCTGAGATCGAGAACATCATGAACCCGGAGATGCAGGCGGCCCTGGACAACACGAAGTCTGTCAAGGACGCGCTCGACACCGCCGTGGCCGAGATCGACAAGCTCCTGGCCGGCGAGTAGGCGAGCTGCCCAGCGCGAGGGGGAGACATGAGAAACACTCTGGTGCTGCTTCTGATCGGCGCGATCCTCGGGTCTGCCGTCGCTGCCTCGGGTGAGGTCCTGGCGATCTGGATCGACCCCGAGGGTGACGACCACGGCGACGGCGACTACGTCTATCCGTTGAACGAGGCATTCGGAGAGGGCGGCGAGGCCGATCTCCTGTCCTTCGCGATCGAGAAGGAGAACGGGAACCTCATCTTCGAATACAGGATCAGGAACCTCGTCGACCCGTGGGGCGTCGGGAACCGCCTGACGATGGTGTGCGTTGCGATCGACACGGAGGAGGGCGGGGACAAGGAGCTCCGGCGCAACGCCAACTGCCTCCTCGAGGCGCCGTCGGAGTACCAGGTTTTCGCGGCCGGCGAGACCGTTCAGATGATCGACGCGAACTCCGAGCCGGTCGACGTCGAGTTGACCGTCGAGACCGACATCGAAGCCGGAACGATCAGGATCACCGTCCCGATCGACGCGGTCAACGGCGCGGCGGCCGACTGGCGGTTCACCCCGGCCGTCGGCCTTCAGGACGACTACGGGGCGGGTGGGCTGGGTGACTTCCGTGACGTCAGAGCAGAGGCGGGGGAGTGGAGCGGCGGAGGCGGACACGATCTCGCGATCGACCCGAACGTGTACGACATCATCGCGCCGAAGGCGAAGCGCGTGCTCGTGATCTTCGGCGGTGACGAGATCCCGCAGGAAGAGATCCTCGGCGACTACGACCTCGAGACCGGCGAGATGGCGACGGTGCCGGCGCTCGAGATCGACTAGCAGCACAGGCGCTCCATGCGCGGAGTGTCTTCTCAGACGATGTCGCTTCGCCCGGCGGAAGGTACGCCGGGCGAGCCACTACTATAGAGGGCGACGGTAGAGGAGGAGACGCAGTGCTCACGAAGCAGAGGATCGCGCTCACGGTGCTCGCGGCTCTGGCGCTCGCGTGCGCGGCGTCCGGCGTCGCCCGCGCGGAAGGCGCCTCGCCGCCCGCGGTGGTCGACGGCGGGGTGCTGTTCACATTCTCGGTGCCTGAGGCCACGAGCGTTCACCTGGCGGGCGAGTTCAACGCGTGGGACCCGACGGCGCTCCCGATGTCCGACGACGACGGCGACGGCGTGTGGGAGGTCGTGACGGAGCTCCAGGCGGGAAGGACCTACGAGTACAAGTTCGTGGTCGACGGAGTCGCCTGGAAAGAAGACCCGCTGAACCCGCATACCGTGGACGACAACCACGGTGGGGTGAACACCGTCGTCTCCATCGATCCCGACGGGGCTCTCGTCCTCGGTCCGCTGGGCGCGAGCCTGGCTCCCGGCGAGCCTATCGTCGACGAGCTGGCTTCCCTCGGCACGCCCCTGTCGGTGGCCGTCGTGTGGCACCAGCACCAGCCGAAGTACCTGAGGGACCTCGAGACGGGCGAATACACAGAGCCGTGGGTCAGGATGCACGCTGTCAAGGACTACTACGACATGGTCGCGATCCTGGCCGAGTACCCCTCGATCCACGTCACGGTCAATCTGACGCCGGTGCTCCTCACGCAGATCGAGGACCTGATCGAGGGCCACGACGCCGGGACGGGCACGGACGTGTACCTCAGGATGACGCTCAAGGACGCGTCGACACTCGACGCCGAGGATCAGGTCTACCTCCTCACGCACTTCTTCAGCGCCCACTGGGACAACATGATCCACGTCTGGCCGCGGTACGGGGAGCTCAAGGACAAGAAGGGCGGCGACACGCACGTCCAGCTCCTCGCGGCGGCTGCGACGTTCACGGAGCAGGACTGGCGCGATCTCCAGGCGTGGTTCAACCTCGCGTGGTTCGACCCCGATTTCCAGGAGGGCGACGTCACGCTCCCGGACGGAACGGTCGTGAGCGTCAAGGCGCTCATAGAGAAGGAACGGGGGTACACCGAGGCCGACAAGCGCGAGATCGTCGAGGCGCAGATGGCCATCACGAGGAACGTCGTCGCCATCCACAGGGAGATGCAGGACCGCGGGCAGCTCGAGGTGATCACGACTCCGTTCTATCACCCGATTCTCCCGCTCGTGTACGACACCGATCTCGCCCGCGTCGCGTCGCCGGGGATCCGGCTTCCTGAGCAGCGCTTCAGCTATCCGGAGGACGCACGGCGGCACGTCGACCTCGCGGTCGAGTACTACGAGGACCTCTTCGGACGGAGGCCCGCCGGCATGTGGCCCGGCGAGGGCGCCGTCGCGCAGGAGATCGTCGGAATGGTCGCGGACGCCGGGTTCGAGTGGATCGCGTCGGACGACCAGGTCCTGGAGCGTTCGCTCGGCGCCGGCCGCCTGACCTCTCGTCAGCGGTATCAGATGTACTGGACCGGCGACGCGGACGCGCGGGTCGCCGCGATCTTCCGCGACCATCGGCTCTCGGACGACATCGGTTTCAACTTCGGGAAGATGGAAGGCGTCGACGCGGCGAACTCCATGATGCGGAGCCTCCACGCGATCCATCGGGAACTCGCGGGAGACGAGCGGAGCTACGTCGTGCCGATCATCCTCGACGGCGAGAACGCCTGGGAGTGGTTCCGCCACGACGGCAAGGAGTTCTTCCGGTCCTGGTACGATCAGATGAGCCGCGCGTCGTTCCTCGAGACCGTGACCGTCTCGGAGTACCTCGCGGACCACCCGCCGACCGAGACGATCGACCGTCTGTGGGCCGGCTCGTGGATCGGCCACGATCTCACGACGTGGATCGGGGAGCCCGAGGAGAACGCCGCGTGGGACTACCTCGCGACCGTGCGGGGCGACCTCGAGACCTGCGAGGCGCAGCGAGACGTCGACGAGGGCGCGCTCTCCCGCGCGTTCGACGAGATCCTGGCGGCCGAGGGAAGCGACTGGTTCTGGTGGTACGGGTCCGACCAGACGTCGCCTCTCGAGGGGGCGTTCGACGAAAACTTCCGGGGCAGGCTTGCCAACGTGTACACTGAACTCGGGAAGGAACCTCCGGCGTTTCTGTCGGAGAGCATCCTGGGTGTCGGCGAAGCCGGAGCGTCGGGAGCGGCCGCTCGCGGCGCTGGGGCAGGCGTGATGGCGAAGGCGGACGACGAGGGAGGTCTTCTCGCCGGGCCGGTTCGCGTCGACGACGGCACCCTCTTCAGCGTGAAGGAGCCGGACGCCGGAAGCGTTCATCTTGCGGGGGAGTTCAACGACTGGAGCACCGACGCGACGCCGATGGAGGACGAAGACGGCGACGGGGTCTGGACGGTCGTGATCGAGCTCGCCCCCGGCCGGTACGAGTACAAGTTCGTGATCGACGGCGGGCTCCGATGGATCGAGGACCCGGGCAATCCCGAGGGCGTGGCCGATCCGTACGGCGGCCGGAACTCGGTCGCCATCGTCGAGTAGAGGGTCGGAGAAGAGGGTCGGGAACCACGGTCCGTCGAAGCGTCTGCCGTCCGCGCCGTCAACCGCGTGGACCGGATGGGCCGCGGAAGGGCCGGCAGGTGTGAACGTCCGCGACGTCCGCCACGGGCAGTCTGTGTCGCGGATGGGTGATTCGGGGTCGGGAGGCGCAGGAGCGCGGCATCGCAACAGTGGTCGGGGAGTTGCAGAGGAGCGGCATGGAGACGAAGAGCTCGACCGTGAAGAAGGGCGATCGCAGGCTTCCGATTGTCGGGAAGCGCGAAGGCCTCCAGATCGTCGTCGGGCGCAGCGAGTCGCGCGAGTACATCCTCACCAACAAGGAGAAGGCGTACTTCGCGGGGGAGACCGGCACGACCAACACGCGGAGCTACGAGGGGCTCATCGTCGAGCTCCACAAGTTCCTCGAGGGATGGGATCTCCTCCTCGGAGACGTTCCCCTGTCTTCCTGGGGCGTGAAGAGCGCCTGCGTGCTGCCTCAGAGCATGACGCGTGAGTACGTCATCGGGCAGACGACCGAGACGGTCTTCCTGGCCGACCGCGAGAACCTCCTCGTTCTCACGTACGGCACCAGCAGTCGTGGCCGGGCCGCTTTCGTTCCCCGGGTCGACATCAGGAGCATCTGGGAAGAGGGGCAGTTCGAGTACGAGTCGCAGTGGGACGCCGAGCGTCGCGTCCTGGCGCTCCGGAGGACGGATCACGACGCGAGGACCGAGAAGGACGACTTCCCCGTCTGGGTGGCGATCGCGTGCGACCGGCCCGCGTTCTACGTCTCCGAGGCGGACCACCGACCCACGACGTATACGAAAGACGCGGCCCGGCGCGCCATGGCGTCCGCGGTGCCGTTCTGGCCCGGCAGGATAGAGTTCAGCTTCACGGGTGACGAGGCGTTCGCCTCGAACGTCACCTTCGGGATCGCTGTAGGCGACGATCTGGAGGAGACGACCGCGCTCGCGCTCCGCGGGGTCGAGGACGAGTTCGCACTCTACGACGAGAAGATGCGCCGGATGTCCACGGTTCTCGACGGGATCGGGGTCGCCACGCGCGACAACGACTACAGGTACGCGCTTCTGTGGGCGTCCTCGTCGGTCGACTCCCTCGTCATGAACGTCATGGGCCGCGGGATCTTCGCGGGGCTCCACTGGTTCCCGAACTACTGGGGGCGAGACAGCTTCATCAGCCTTCCAGGCGCCTGCCTTGTCAGGGGCGAGTTCGACGTCGCGAGGGAGATACTCGAGACGTTCGCGGATCTCCAGGAGAACTGCGAGGACAGCCTCTTCTACGGGAGGATCCCGAACCTGGCGATGCCCGGCACGAGGTACTACAACACCGCCGACGGTACATGGTGGTTTCTGAGGGAGTGCTACGAGTACATGCGCTACTCCGGTGACCGCGCCTTCGCGGCACGGATCTACCCCGTGGTCGAGCGCGCGATCGATGGAGCGCTCGCGAAGAGGGTGGACTCGTCCGGCCTTCTGCTGCACGGCGAGGCCGAGACGTGGATGGACGCCGGCGGCGAGGCTCACCCGTTCTCCCCGCGCGGAAGCCGCGCGGTCGAGATCCAGGTTCTCTGGATCACCGGCCTCGAATCCGGCGTTGCTCTGGCGGAGGTGGCCGGCGAGTCATCGAGAGTCGCTCGGTGGAAGGAAGCGGCGTCTAGGGCGCGTGAGTCGTTCGGCCGGATGTTCTGGGACGCGGAGAGGTCGGCGCTCTACGACCACATCGACCCGGACAACGAACCGGACAGGAGGGTCCGACCGAACCAGATCTTCGCGCTGACGGTGCCGTGGACCGACATCATCTCCCGCGAGCGCGAGGCCGGAGTCCTGGACCAGGTTCGCGAGAGGTGTGTGCTGCCTCACGGCGTCACGTCGCTCGACCCGGACGATCCCGATTTCCACCCGAAGCATCTCGACCTCGAGCGGTATCACTTCGACGAGGCGTACCACAACGGGGACGTCTGGGTGTGGCTGACCGGGCCGGTGGTGAGCGCGCTCGTGAAGCACGGACAGATCGAATCCGCCTGGGAGCAGACGAAGGTGTTGAGAGATCTCTTCTTCTACGAGGGAGCCGCGGGAACGCTCCCGGAGCTACGGAACGGGGTGCCGCAGGAGAACGAGGAGAACGTGGCGGGCGCCGTCTCTCAGGCCTGGAGCAACTCCGAGTTCCTCCGTAACTTCTACCAGGATTACCTCGGCCTCCGGCCGGACCTCCTCGAGGGGACGCTCGACTTCCGACCCGCGCTTCCCCGCGATCTCTCCTGGGTGACCGCGCCCGTTCGCCTCGGTGAGGGGACGCTCGTCGTCTTCTGCGAGATCGACACGAGCGCGTCGCGCGCGTCCTTTCGGGTGACCGCGAGCGCGTCGCTTCCCTCCCTCGTCGTGCGCTTCGGCGCGCCGGTGCCGCTCGGCGCCGACGTCCGGACGGAGGTCGTTGAGGCGGAGGCCCTCCTCGAACCGTGCCATTCGCTCGAGTTCACCGTCGAGGAGGCTGACGGCAGCTGGTCCGTGACGGTGGCGGACGTGACCAGGGACTAGAGGACCGGCGTGAACGTCTTCATTAACCAGCCACACGGATGGGTCTTCCTCCTTCTCCTCGCGGCCGCGATAGCCTCGGTCGCGTGGTTCTACCGCCGCGTGCCGCCGACGGTCGGGCGCGGTCTCAGGTTCCTTCTCGCCGCCCTTCGCTCCGCCGCGCTCGTTCTCCTCTTCCTCGCGCTCGTCGAACCGGTGGTCGCCCTCACACGTGTCATCGCGCAGCGCCCGGTCGTTGCCGTGCTCGTCGACGGGTCGCGGAGCATGGCGATCAAGGACGGCACGAGCGGCGCGCGACGCGGCGATGAGGCACTGACGCTGGCGAACGAGATCGTGCTCCCGCGTGTCGGAAGGGACGCCGACGTGCGTGCGTTCGTCTTTTCTCCGGGAGTGGAGTCGCTCGATACGGAGAGGGGAAGGATCCCCGGCACGCTTCCTCTCGACGGCGAGTCGACCGACATCGGCGGTGCGTTCGACGCGCTCGCTCGCGAGCTCGCGGGCGAGAACCTCGGCGCCGTCATTCTGGCGACCGACGGCGCGAACAACCGAGGCGGGAGTCCCTACGAGTCGGCTGTCGCCCTCGGCGTCCCGGTCTTCGTTCTCGGCGTGGGGAGCACCGAGCCCCGGACGGACATAGCGGTCCGCGAGGCGATCACCAACAGGATTTCGTACGCGGGGGAAGTGCTCCCGATCGAGGTCAGGATCTCAAGCGCCGGGTACGGCGGCTCGGAGACCACGGTTGAGCTCTCAGAGGAGGGAGCGCTCCTGGAGTCGGTTCCGGTTCGCCTCTCGGGTTCCGGGGAAGAGGCGGAGGTCACGTTCAAGGTAATCCCCACGACGCCGGGGATTCACCGCTACTCGGTCTCGGTCCCTGCGGCATCGGGAGAGCTAACGACGGCGAACAACGTGCGCATCGTCGCGACGAACGTGTTCAAGGGGAAGATCCGAGCGCTCGTCGTCGCGCCGCGTCCGAGTTCGGAGTTCGCGTTCGTCAGACGCGAGTTCGAAGCCGACCAGAACGTCGAGGTGACGGCGGTGGCGTTGAAGGAGGGCGCGTCCGCGTCCCGCGGCCAGACGCTCCCGGCCTCCCGCGAGGGTCTCTTCTCATTCGACCTCGTCGTCCTCGTCGAGATCGACTGGGCAGCTCCGCCGATCCCGTCCGACTGGCTGGTCGACTTCGTCGAGGACAGGGGAGGCGGACTCCTCCTCGCCGGGCTTCCAGGGCGCGGAGCCTCGGACGATCTCCTGTCGATCGTCCCGGTCGTTCTCACCGCCGGAGGCGCGGCCGCGCGCGAAGCCAGAGTCGCGCTGACCGCGGCCGGGGAGACCGATCCGACGACCAGGATCGTCGGAGACCGGTTCGCGAACGCCGGGATGTGGCGGTCGCTGCCGCCGGTCTGGACCGCCACCGTGCCGCGCTGGGCCGCGAAGCCCGACGCGCGGACGCTCGTGACCGCGAGCACACCGGGCGGCGAGGAACTGCCCGTGGTCGTGCTCGGGCGCGCGGGCTCGGGCAGCACGATGGCCGTTCTGGCGGACGGACTCTGGCGTTGGAAGATGGCAGGGCCCGATGAGGTCGACGCGTACGACCGGTTCCTGGCGAACGCGGCGCGCTGGCTCACCGCGCGGGGCGAACTCGAGCGCGTGGTCGTCTCGTCGGACAAAGACGTCTACGCGGCCGGCGAACCCGTGCGTCTCTCCGCGCAGGTCTACCGCGAGGACTTCAGGCTTGCCCAGGACGCGACGGTCACGGTGGAGATCGCCCGGGGAGAAGGCGCGGCGCCGGTCGCCTCCGTCGCGCTCGAGCCCGACGGAGACTTCCATCGGGGCGAGACGGGCCCGCACGAGCCCGGACGCTACCTCATCACGGCGATGGCCGAGCGGAATGGCGAGGAAGCGGGCACGGCCGCCGGGGAGTTCACCGTCGAGGAGTTCAGCCTCGAGGACTCCGAGGTGCGGCGCCGTTCGTCTCTCCTCACGAGGATCGCCGAGGACACCGGAGGCACGTACGTCTCCCCGGAGACCGCGGACGCGATGCCTGCGACCGTGCATCTCGACTGGAAGGAGCGGCTTTCGTCACGCGAGTTCGAGATCTGGAACTCGCCGTGGCTCCTCCTCGGATTCGTCGGGCTGCTCTCGGCCGAATGGACGCTGAGACGAAGGAAGGGGCTGCCCTAGCTCCGGCGGTCCGCCGTATCCCGGCCGCGGTTCCCTCACTCACCCCACCCCAGCAGCACACTCACCCCTGGCTCCCCGCATGGGAGACAGCCCATGGAATCGGTCCGCTTCTCCGTGATCCGGGCTCTTGTCTGTGTGGCGTCGCTCTCGTCCTTGTGCGCTGTTCTCTCGCCGTCGTTCGCCGCGGTCGTCGTCAACGAGGTCCTCTACGATCCCGACGGGCCGGACACCGGGCTCGAATTCGTGGAGATCGCGAACTGCGGCGACGAGGTCGTCCTCCTCGGCGGCTGGACGCTCGAGACCGGGAACGGCGCTAACCACGACGACTGGACACTCGAGTGGATCGGCGGCGACCTCGATCATCTCGATCCCGGGGAGAGCTTTCTCATCGGGGAAGCGGTCGTGACGCCGCAGCCCGACCACGGGACGTCGCTCGACCTTCAGAACGGACCCGACGCCGTCCGCCTCACGGACGGGGCGGTCGTTGTCGACCTCGTCGGCTGGGGAGAGCCGCTCTTCCCTGAGTACTACGAGGGAGCGCCTGCGTCGGACGCGCCCTCGGGACGGTCGCTCGCGCGAACTCCCGACTGCTGGGATCACGACCAGAACGCGGGGGACTTCTCCGAGTGTGACGCCCCGACGCCGGGCGTCAAGAACTCCCTCGCTCACGATCTCTCGCTCACGGTGCGGCACTCCGGTCGGCACATCTTCGACGACGGAGGGCCGGTGACGGTCGCCTGCGTGGTCCGCAACATCGGGTTCGTCTCGACCGAGGGAACCGGGGCCGTGCTCGAGCTCTTCGTCGACGGCTCCGTCGATCCGGCGGCCTCCGCGCTCGTCACAGAGGATCTCTCGCCTCGCGACTCCATCGACCTCGCGCTCACCTGGGACGTCGCGGCCTCGGGGCATCACCTCGCGACGGCGCGTCTCGTGTACGCGCTGGACGCAGACCTCACGAGCAACACCGCGAGCACGAGTTTTGCCGTCGGAGGGCCGGGCGGGTTCCTGGCCGTGAACGAGATCGCGCACTCGCCGGAGGAGGGCGGAACCGAGTGGGTCGAGGTCGTGAACGTGTCGCGGGACACCGTGGACGTGCGGGGCTGGTCGCTCGGGGACGACGTCGACGCCCGCTTCCTCGCGTCGCCCGAGACGGTCGCACTCCACCTCGTAGCGCCCGATGAGTATCTCGTTGTGGCGAAGGACGCGGAGCTCCTCGACGGCGCTTCGTCCTCGCCGGTCGTCGAGACGGACGGCTGGGAGGCGCTGAGCGCCGACGACACCGTGGTGCTGCTCGACCGGTACGGTACACCGATCGATCGCGTCGCGTACGTGAAACGCTGGGGCGGCGGACGCGGCGTCTCCCTCGAGCGCGTCCGCGCGGACATGCCGCCCGACGACCCGAACAACTGGGGGAGCTCCGTCTCGCAAGAGGGGAGCACTCCCGGACGGGCGAACAGCATCCAGCTCTCGTCGCTTCCGTCGTCGGGGACGCTCACGGTGACCCCGAACCCGCTCACGCCCAATGGCGACGGCGTCGGCGACCGGGCGGTCGTCCGCTTCGAGCTGCCGGTGCCGCGAGCGGTCGCCCGCCTCACGGTCTTCGACCTCGAGGGACGGGTGCGGGCGGTGCTCCTCGATCAGGCCGAAGTCGCCGGCCGCGGGGAACTCCTGTGGGACGGCAGCGGTCTCGACGGCAATCCGCTTCCGTCGGGGCTCTACGTGCTCTCACTCGAGGCGCTCTCGGCGAGAGACGGCGTCTTCGCGACGGCGCGCGCGGCCGTCGGGATCGTGAGGTGACGGTGTCGGATCTGCGTGCTGCGGCCGTGTTCGTCCTGCCTGCGGTCACTCTCCTCGCGCTCGCGACCGTTCCGGCGGGAGCGGCGTTCGAGATTCGGTGGCCCGGGGCGCGGGAGGCGGCGATGCTCGATCCGGGGCTCGAGCCCCCCGGGTTCGCGTCCCTCCTGGCGGGCCCCGAGAGCGAGGCCTCGGGCTCCCTCGCCGCGTCGGTCGACGGCGGGCGGCTCTTCGGACTGGCTGAGGCGTCCGGGGGCGGTGCGCGCGTGTTCGTCCCGGCCGGTGGGAACGGCTTCGCCCTCCAGGTCGAGACTATGGGATCGTCGGTCTACCGCGAGCGGGCGCTCGGGTTCTCCATCGGCCGACGCCTCGGTTCGGGTCTCG
>JALGVN010000173.1 GCA_025774645.1 bacterium | reverse complement strand
GTGGTTGAGTTTCCGCCTCCCGCCAGCTAAGCTAGTGACACTGCTGTCTGTGGACGAGCACGGCGCCCGCGCGCCGTGTCTCGCATAACGAGGGGCCACGTGGAAGAGTTCGAGCTGGAACGCCAGGAACGGGAGTTCGAGGAGCCGAAGCCCAAGGTCGACATCACCGAGGGCAGCGTCCTCAAGAACGTCCTCTACATGGGCGTCCCCTCGATGATCGGCTTCGGGGCGATGACGATCTACGCCCTGACCGACATCTTCTGGGTCGGGAAGCTGGGAGCATCGCACGTCGCTGCGATCACGCTCTTCGCGTCGATCGCATGGGTCCTCGGTTCGACGAACCAGATCGTCGGGACCGGCTCGATCGCCATCATCTCCCGGAGATTCGGCGAGAAGGACTACGAGGCGACCAAGGACGCCATCCGCCAGACGCTCCTTCTCAAGTTCGGCATCGCGCTCGTCATGACGGCGATCGGGCTCGCCGTCGTTCCCAGGATCCTCAGGGTCATGAACGCCGAGCCCGACGTCCTGGCCTACGGGGTCACGTACGCGAACATCTACCTCCTCGGCCTCCCGTTCATGTTCTCCTCGTACACGATCTACACCGCGCTCCGCGGGATCGGGGACGCGCCGAAGTCGATGTACATCATGCTCCTGTCGACCGGTCTGAACGTCGCGCTCGACCCCCTCTTCATCTTCGGGTTCAAGATGGGCATCGCCGGGGCAGCCGCGGCCACCGTCCTCTCGGCGGCCATCGCCGTCTTCGTCGGGCTCTACGTCCTCGCGTCGGGGAAAGCGAGTCTCGCGGTCTCGCTCCGGGGGAGGTTCCGCCCGAACTTCCAGACGATGCTCCAGATTCTCGGAATCGGCTGTCCGGCCGGGCTCAGCGCGGTCCTTCGAAGCGTCGCGCACTGGCTCGTGACGATGCTCGTCGCGACCTACGGGACGATCGTCGTCGCCGCCTTCGGGTTCTCGATGCGCATCATGGAGCTCGGGATTCTCTTCGCGGTCGGGCTCGACCTCGGTGCGAGCGCCATCGTCGGACAGAATCTCGGGGCGGGAAAGCCGGAACGGGCGCACGAGGCGGTGGTCAAGGCCACGCTTCTCGCGCTCGGGATCTGCGGTGCCCTCGCGGCCATCGAGCTCGGATTCGCTCGCGAGATCCTCGGGCTCTTCTCCGACGATCCGGAGGTGCTCGCGGTAGGCGTCCCGCTCATCAGGCTCATGGCCGTCGCGCAGGTTTTCATCGGAATGCACATTGTCCTGAGCGCCGCCTTCTTCGGCTCGGGGAACACCTGGCCGCCGACGGTGATTACCGCCATCGTCGAGTGGGGCCTCCAGATCCCGCTCATCCTGATCGTGATCCGGGTCCTCAAGTCGAGCGAGCTCGACGTGTGGCGCACGTTCCTCATCGTCTCGGTCATCGAGGTCATCCTGACCTACGTCTGGTTCCGCCGCGGGTTGTGGAAGCTCCGGAAGGTGTAGGTCCCGGAGGTTTGAGCCGGTACGCGGGAGGTTCCCCGTGCGTTTCGACATCGAGATCCCCGAGAACGCGGCCTTCGACGCCGTCGGCTTCGGCCTGAACGCGGTCGACCACCTGCTGGCCGTACCCGAGTACCCCGACTACGAATCGAAGACCCGCATCACCGCCTTCGAGCGCGCGGGCGGCGGGCAGGCCGCGAGCGCGATGATCCTCTGCGCGAGACTCGGACTCAGGACGAAATACGTCGGGAAGGTGGGCGGAGACGAGATCGGCTCGTTTTCGCTCGAGAGCATCCGAGCGGAGGGCGTCGACGTGAGCGACGTCCCCGCTGTTCACGGGGTCACGAACCAGATCGCCTTCATCATCGTCGATCAGCGGAACGGCGACCGTACCATTCTGTGGCACAGGCCGAAGGAGATCGCGACGCTGCCCTCCGAGATCACTCTGGAGAAGGTGGCCGTCGGCCGCGTTCTCCTCGTCGACGGGCACGACGCCCCGGCAGCCGCGCGGGCCGCCGCGGTCGCGAGGGAGCGCGGGATCCCCGTCGTCCTCGACGCCGAGACCGTGAAGGAGGGGACGAAGGAACTCGTCGCGAACACGGATCTCCTCGTTGCCTCGTCCCGGTTCCCGAAGCTCTTCACGGGCGCAGCCGATCTGCGGGAGGGACTCCGGGGGCTCCTCGCCGCCGGGCCGTCGTTCGTCGCGATGACTCTCGGGAAGGGCGGCGCGATCGCGATGCGCTCAGACGGCGAGGTCGTCGAGTCGCCAGGCTACGACGTCGAGGCGGTCGACACGACCGGCGCCGGAGATTTCTTCCACGGAGCGTTCATCTACGGGCTTCTCGAGGGGTGGGACGTCGAGCGCACGCTCTCGTTCTCGAACGCAGCGGCGGCGCTGAACTGCACCGCACCGGGCGCCCGCGGCGGCGTCGCGTCCCTCGACGATGTTCTCGAACTCATGCGCGGGGCCGGCCGGCTCTAGTGTATACTCTGCGCTGACCGACCTGCATCGGGAGGCTGAAGCGTGAACCCCAGGCTCGTTATCCTCGATCTCGACGGGACTCTCTACTCCTCGACGGCCACGACGCTGGGCGCCGTCGAGCGCGCGGTTCGCGACTTCAACGAGAAGCACGGCTCGGACGTCGACGCTCCGACGACGGAGCGGGTTCTCGGCGCGGTCGGCTCGACGCGAGAGCAGTACACCGCCAAGGTATTCCCTGAGCTTCCGGAGGCCGACCGGAGCGAGATGAACGACCTCATCTGGCACTGGGAACGGGAGCTCGTCGACGGCGGCAAGGGGTGTCTCTTCCCCGGTGCCGTCGACACGCTCGAGGCGGTCTCGGGCGACAGCTGCCTTCTCGCGGTCGCGACGAACGCGGGAACGGGGTACATGAACCACATCGTCGACTACTTCGACATCAGGAAGTACTTCTCCGACATGAGGTGCGCCGGGGCGGAAGGGACGACCGACAAGGGCGATCTCATCACGAGGATCCTCGACAACCTCGGAATCGCTTCCTTGCAGGCCGTCATGGTCGGCGACCGGGTCACGGACATCCAGGGGGCGCGCTCCTCCGGGGTCTGGTCGGTCGGCTGCACGTGGGGCTTCGGCACGAAGAACGAGCTCGCGGCCGCCCACAAGTTCGTCGGGAGCTTCCCGGAGCTGACGGAGCTTCTCCGCACCTGGCCTTGAGCCGTCCGACGCGGGCGCACGGGGGCACGCGATGCGCTGGCTGCACGACATCTCCGCGGTCCTTCCTGTGAACCGCGAACCCGAGACCAGGGACGAAGCCGGGATCGACACGGTCGTCCTCCACTGCACGGCCATGCCCGGGTGGAACGTCTGGGCGACGGCGCGCTACCACACGAACTCCAACCACATCTCGCCCGACGGGTGTCCAACGATCGGGTACGCGTACTTCGTCGAGCCCGACGGTCTCCTCTACCGATGCCTGCCCCGCGCCGTGAGATCCTGGCACGTGGGGCCGTGGAACGGCCGCGCGATAGGCGTCTGCCTCGCGTACGAGGCGGGGGAGGAGCCGCCGCCCGGCGAGCAGCTCGATGCCGCCGCCGATCTCTGTGCCGAGCTCGTCCGGGAGCTCGGACTCGATCCGAGGCGGGTCCTCGGGCACCGGGAGCTCGAGGGGACCGGCGTCGTGGAGGAGGACGGGCGCATGGTCGAGCGGAAGGAATGTCCGGGGAAGGCGATCGACATGAACAGGTTCCGGAGGAAGGTCGCCGACGCACTCGAGCGTCAGGACGGCCCGGGGGTGAAGGACGCGTGAGAGTTCACATGAAGACGCCGTTCGCATTAACCGCTTTGCTCGTGGCGCTCGCGCTGGCAGCGGGCGTGCCGGCAGCGGCCTTCGGCGCTGACTCCGACGGCCCCGGGGGCGACGGCCCGGACTACCCCGAGAGCAGGATCGTTCAGGAGGGCCCGGAGCTCTCCGGTCTCGCTTGGGTCATCGATTCGTTCCTCGCGAAGCGCGAGCTCGCGGGGTCCCGGGTCGGCGTGCTCGTCGTCCTCCGCGACAGCGGCGCGATGCTCTTCGAAGAGAACGCAGACGTCCCGATGACGCCCGCCTCGAACATGAAGATCGTGACGGGCGCGGCTGCGCTCTCGATTCTCGGTCCGGATTTCCGTTTCGAGACGGTCTTCGCGACCGACGGCGCGACCGACGGCGGCGTGCTCGAGGGGAACCTCTACGTCGTCGGCTCGGGCGATCCCTCGATCGTGTCCGAGGAGCTCTGGAAGATCGCCGAGGAGGTGCGTCTCCACGGGATTGAGAAGATCGCCGGCGACGTCGTCCTCGACACGTTATACTTCGACAGCCTCTCGGTTGCCTCGCACGACGCCGCCAACGGGCAGCGCGCCTACCACGCGCGGACCGGGGCTCTCTCGCTCAACTTCAACTCGATCGCGGTGCACGTCTTCCCCGGCGCCCGCTCCGGCGATCCGGCGCGCGTGGAGCTCGCTCCCGCGACCGGCTACGTGAAAGTCAGGAACGAGGCCACCACGCGCGGGAGCCGGTCGGGCTCGACCCTGTCGATCAAGAGGTCGTACGAGAACGGGAGGAACGTGATCACCGTCTCGGGGAGGATACCCGCAGGGGGCGCCCGGAAGACCGTGTACCGGAACCTGGAGGACCCCGCCGAGCACTTCGGAACGGTCCTCGTCGAGTTCCTCGCCGCGGCCGGCATCGAGGTCACGGGAGGGGTCCGGACGGGCGCAGCGCCGGCGGACACCGACGTCCTCTTCGTCCACGAGTCGAAGCCGCTCTCGCTCGTCGTGCGCGACCTGAACAAGTTCAGCAACAACTTCGTCGCCGAGCAGCTCGTGAAGACCCTCTCCGCCGAGGTCCACGGTCCCCCTGGCACGACCTCGGGGGGCGTACGGGTTCTCGGGGAGTTCCTCGTGTCCGCCGGCGCCGATAGCGGTTCGTCCCGCGTCGTCGACGGGTCCGGGCTCTCCCGCGAGAACAGGCTCAGCCCGCGGACGATCGTGCGCGCGCTCGAGACGACACTCGACGACTTCGGATCCTCCTACGAGTACGTCGCCTCCCTCAGCGTGAGCGGGACCGACGGGACCCTCGAGGACCGGATGGGGTACGCCGGCGTCGAGGGCGCGGTGCGCGCGAAGACCGGGCTCCTCGACGGAGTCACCGCGATCTCCGGTCTCATGGAGACCCTCGCGGGGGAGGAGGTGCTTTTCTCGATCCTCGTCAACGGTTTCGACTGCGAGGCGTGGCGCGCCCACGACCTCGAGCACGCGATCCTGACGTCGATATCAGGAGCGACGGCGCGGATGGACTAGCCGGCAGAGAAGCGGGAGCGACACCACGTTGGAGACGCGGAGGACAGAGACGGAGGTACACGTGGACGGGCGCGCGCAGCGCTGGGCGACCGCCCCCCGATGGGGGTTCTCTTCGCGAACGCTGTCGGGTTCGCGGCGGGAATCTCCGCGCGGTTCGTGCTGCCGCGGTACGTCGCGTTCCCGCGCATCGTCCGGGTCCCGCTCGCGATCATCACGCTCCTCGCGGGCGGCGCTTTCGGGACGGCGCTCGTCATCTTCCTCTTCCCGTTCTCGGTCTTCCACCAGGCCAGACTGCTGCTCCTGCTCGTGTCGGTGAGCAGCGTCATCGCGGTCGTGGTCGGCCTCATCGTCTACAACTACGAGCGCATGAGGGACGAGATCGAGGAGAGCTACCACGCGCTCGCCGAGAACCGGATCAGAGAGGAGCGGCTGCGCGAGCTCGCCGCGAGGTCGGAGCTCAAGGCCCTGAAGGCGCAGATCAACCCGCACTTCCTGTTCAACGCCCTGAACTCGATCTCCGCCCTTATCTCGATCGATCCCGACGCGGCGCACCGGACGCTCGAGCGGCTCGCTGGAATATTCAGGGGGACTCTCCTCGCGTCGGAGAAGGAGAGCGTCACGCTCGCGAAGGAGCTCGAGCTCGTCGACGCCTATCTCGACGTTGAGCGCGCGCGTTTCGGCGACCGGCTCAGGGTCGAGCAGTCGATCTCGGACGAGGCGAAGCAGGTCCACGTTCCGCCGCTCATCCTCCAGCCGGTCGTCGAGAACGCCGTCCGGCACGGCATCTCACCGACCGTCGAGGGGGGAAGGATCCTGATCGACGCGCGAATCGCGGACGGTGCCCTCAGGATCGTGGTCGAGGACGACGGGGCCGGAATCGATCCCGTCGAGGAGGAGGAGATGCTGTCGCGAGGCTACGGTCTCAGGAACGTGAGGGACCGCCTGAACACGCGATTCGGCGACGGAGAGTGGATGCAGTTCGAGAGCGCTGCCGGGAAAGGGACGAAGGTCCGGATCGTCGTCCCGCTCGGGCCGGACGGCGCACCGGCGTAGGTGCTGGACCGAAGACGCAGGAGACGGAACGCGTAGAACGGAGCGAGCGATGGGTGCGAACATCACGGTGCTCGTGGTCGACGACGAGGCTCTCGCCAGGGCGCGGATGAAGGAGCTCCTGGCGGGGCTCGACGGGGTCGAGTGCGTGGGGGAGGCCGCGAACGGGTTCGAGGCCGTCGAGAAGATCCCCGAGCTTTCTCCCGACGTCGTCATCCTCGACATCCAGATGCCGGGGATGGACGGATTCGGGGTCGTGGAGGCCCTGAACGACCCGCCGCTGATCATCTTCGCAACCGCGTTCGACGAGTACGCGATCAAGGCGTTCGAGGTGAACTCGATCGACTACCTTCTGAAGCCGATCGCTGCCGACCGTCTCGCCGAAGCGCTCGAGCGCGCGAAGAAGTTCCTTGCGAGCGGTCCCGAGCTCGACGACCAGATCGAGAAGATCGCGGGGCTCGTCCGGGGACGGACCGTCGAGCGGCTTCCCGTCATGAAGGGTAAGCGCATCGTTCTCGTCGACGTCGCCGACATCGTGTGGGTCGGCGTCACCGACGAGCTCGTATTCGTGCACACGAAGGAGGGCCGGTTCCTCGTCAACGCGACGATGGCCGACCTGGAGAAGCGTCTCGATCCCGCGGTCTTCTTCCGGACGCATCGTTCGAGCATCGTAAATCTGAACCACGTCACCGAGATCGTGCCCTGGTTCGGAGGCAAGTACAAGGTCGTGGTCGACGACGCCGGCGGCAGCGAGCTCACGCTCTCACGAGCCCGGGCGAAGAGCCTCCGCGAGATCTTCCCCTGGTAACTGACCGGGGAATCGGCAATCCTCCCGATTCCGGGCCCTGCATCTCGCCCCCGCCTGAGCGCATCTCAACCTCCCGAACAACCGTTTCACGGGCCTTTCTTTGCGCCTGAGCCCTCCCGGACCCTACAATTGCACCGTGGGGAGACAAGAGCGCAACATCTGAGACACGACCGAGGTCCTAAGGAGGGTATGACAATGAAGACGGCCAGCCAGGCAATCGCGAGGGAGGCGGCAATCGCCCGGACCCGCGAACGAGCGGCCGTGGACCCGAGGTGGAGCCTTCTCATCGTAGGGCTCCTCGCTGTTCTCGCGGTCCTGGCCATTCCGGTACAGCAGGCGGCTGCCCTGCCGATCGTGTCGGCGACCACGCTGCCGATGGGGCTCGCGCTCCGCGACGCGTTCGTCCCGGCTGCGGCGGGCGCGGCCGAGTCCGACTCGACCGAGAGCGAGCCGTGCAGTCCAGAGAAGGACCACGACGACGGCGACTGCAGCGCGTGCTGGCAGGGTGGCGTCGGTGTGGTGTTCACGTCGCAGACCGCCTTCACCGTCCCGGAGGGGGAGACGGAGGAACGCGACCTCTACCTCTTCACTCAGAACCTCCACATCTTTGGTACGGTCGACGGCGACATCTTCGTCTGGACCCGTGAGGCCCGGGTCGATGGCAACGTGACCGGCGACCTCAACATCGGCGCCGAGACCGTCAGGATCACCGGGGAGATCGAGGACGACCTCCGCGTCGGCTGCAAGGACCTCTACATCGACGGGACCGTCGGCGGCCACGTCCTCGCCGGGTGCGCGAACATCTACATAGGCGAAGATGCCGTGATCGAGGGAGACCTCGTTCTCGGTTGCGGGGTGACCAACATCGACGGCGAAGTCAGAGGATCCGCCGCGGTCGCCACCGGCGTCTTCAGCATGGACGGGACCATCGCCGGGAACGCGGAGATTCGCACCGACGGCGGCGTGAACCTCGGCCCGGACGCTCACATCGGCGGCGACCTCCGCTACGAGGGGCCCTACGAAGTGGACATCGCCCCCGGCACGGTCGCGGGGTCGGTCCGCTACACACGGATGTCGCCGGACGAGGACATCGAGGGTCTCAAGGAGGGTCTGAGCAGCCTCTCGGTCGTGTGGCACTTCCTCGGGTTCCTCGCGGCCATCATCGCCGGGACCATCATCGTAGCCCTCACGAAGAAGCACGCGATCACGACGGCGGAGATCATCCGGACGAAGCCGCTCAAGAGCCTGGGCATCGGGTTCATCGCCTACATCTGCATCCCGATCGTGCTCCTGATCCTGCTCGTGATGATCATCACGATCCCGCTCATGCTCGTGGTGTTCCTCGCGTACCTGATCGCGCTCTACGTCGCGAAGTTCTACGTGGCGATATGGCTGGGGAACCTCATCCTCCGGAGAGGCGGCCGGACAGACGTCTCGCCGATCCCGAGCTTCCTGCTCGGCATCCTGCTGATCTACCTCGTGACTTGGATCCCGGTAGTCGGTACGCTCATCGGGATCGTGGTCATCTTCTTCGGGCTCGGTGCGCTCCTCCAGAGGAAGGAGACCGGGCTCGACGCGGCGTTCGAGGCGCCGCCGCAGCCGGCCGCGCCTGGAGCGCTGCCGAGCGCGTTCCCGGGCTCGGCGCCCCCATCGGTGCCGCCCGCGCCACCGCACACCGGCGTGACGCCGCCCGAAAAGACCCCTGGAGCCTGACCGGATGCCGCTTAAGAAACAGACACGCACGACGCTCGACGAGCCCCGCCGCCTGGAGGCACGGACGCTCGGTCTCTGGGCAGTGGCGAACACGCTCGCGGGCCTCCTGGTCGGCGTGGTCATCCGGCTCTTCGCCGGAGACAACATCGAGACCGGATCGCTCATCGCGATGAGCATCGTCTTCGCGAACGTCGTCGGATTCGCGGCGATCCTCGCGGTGCGGTTCGTGCTCCCGCGCTACGGCGGCTTCCCCTCGTACGTCCGGATCCCGATGGCGGTCGTGACGCTCATCGGCGGAGGCGGACTCGGGAGCGCGATCGCGATCCTCACGAACCCGTTCCTCCTCTTCTACCAGGCGCGCGTCGCACTCATGATCGTGCTGGTGAACGGCGTGCTCGCCCTCGTCGTCGGGCTCATCACGTACACGTACGAGCAGATGCGCCGGCAGATCGAGGAGCAGGCTGCGGAGCGAGGCATGCTCGAGCAGGAGATGAACATCGCGAGGGACATCCAGATGGAGCTCCTTCCCAAGAGCTTCCCGCGCATCTCCGGTCTCGACATCTTCGCCTTCACAGTCCCGGCGCGACACGTCGGCGGCGATTGCTACGACGTCATCGACATCGGCGAAGGTCGGCTCGCAATCACGATCGGGGACGTCTCCGGCAAGGGCACTCCGGCCGCGCTCCTCATGGCGAACGTTCAGGCCGCCGTCAGGGCGCTCTCCGAGAGCGGCATCGAGTCGACGACGCTCATCGACCGCGTGAACCGTCTCGTCTACGGCTACACCGAGGATAGCCTCTTCATCACGTTCTTCTACTGCGTCCTCGATACGAGGACCGGGGATCTCAGCTACGTAAACGCGGGCCACAACCCGCCGTGGCTCCTCAGGCGCGACGGGACCGTCGAGCACCTGACGGAGGGCGGTCTCGTGATCGGCCTCATGCCGGGCGCTCCCTACGACGAAGGCCGCACCGTTCTGGGACCGGGCGACGACCTGGTCCTCTTCACCGACGGGATCACCGAGGCGACGAATCCCGAGGACGATATGTTCGGCGAGGAGCGGCTCGGGGAGGTTCTGAACGAGCACCGCCACGCGTCGGCGAGAGAGATCGAGGAGCACGTCTACAGCAGGATCAAGGACTTCGCCGCCGAAGCTCCGCAGGCGGACGACCTCACGATGGTGGTCGTCAAGA
>JALGVN010000017.1 GCA_025774645.1 bacterium | reverse complement strand
TTCATGAGACTGCCCTGTCCCATCATGACGACGAAAGTGTTCGTCGCCATTGAGGGAAGGGCGAGGAGGATGACGATTGCCGTCACCGCAGTCGCTAAGAGCAGTCGCTTCATGCGTACCCTCCGGTCCCACGCACGCCGATCAGGTGCTCGGCCGTGCGCCAGGGGACCCGTGTGTGTCCGGTCGTTGCTTCCCCGATTCACTCCTGTGGACAGTCGAGAACTCCGCACAGCCGACGACAAGACCTCGCCGCCGCCCCGTCGGAGTCAACGTCCTCGCCTTTCGGAAACTGAGCAGCTCTCTCCCGCAATGCACTTGTATTGTACGACATTCAGGAGGGCAGGGTCAACGTGTTTTTTGTACAACTGGCACAACATGAGCGATATCGACCGGAACTGACTGATTCTCAGGGCTTGCGCCCACTGTGGTCCTTCAATATGATAGAGACGCTTGGGATGGGAACTTGCACCTCCGGACAGGTCCTGTAGGAAACGCAAAGGAGCGATGGCAGCGCGCTCACGCCACGTCATACATCGGACGTGAACAGTATGATGTGAGTTTGTGGCGCCGCGGCCGGCGACCTGATTCGGGCGACGGTGGCCCGCATCCAGGGTGGACACATGAGTGAGGAGAGAGCGAAAGAGGAGCAGGAGAGCTGTTCGCCGGCAGAGACGCGGCGGGCGGTGGCGGGAGTTCTGGCGATCTACGCGTTCGCGTGGGTGGCCCGCTTCCTCTACGTGCTCCACCTTCGGAAGAGCCCGCTCGCGGACGTTCCGATGCTCGACGAGTTCTACCACGTGGAGTGGGCGCAGGCACTCGCGGCGGGGGACTGGATCGGCGGCGAGGTGTTCTTCCGCGCGCCGCTCTACCCGTACACTCTCGGCCTCCTCTACAAGATCTTCGGCGGGAGTCTCTTCGCGGTCCGCACGGCCCAGGTGTTCTACGGTGCGCTCATCCCGGTGGCGCTCTACTTCGTTGGGCGGCGCGTCTTCGGGAAGAAGATCGCGATCGTCTGTGCCGTCGTCGCGGCGGCATACCCGTTCCTCATCTACTTCACGAACGAGCTGCTCATCGTCACGCTGATCGTTCTCCTCGACACGGTGCTGCTGCTCGCCGTCCTGCGGGCCAACGACGTTCCGAGCTGGGGGCGCTGGCTCGTCGCCGGTCTGATCGCCGGAGCATCGGCGATCGCTCGGCCGAGCGTGCTGGTCTTCGTTCCGTTCCTTCTGGTGTGGATCTGGCTGGGAGCGGCGAAGGACTTCCACCGGCGGACGCAGCCGGGCCAGCAGGTCCGCATCGCCCGTATGCCGACGGCGTTCGGGACGGCCGTCCTCCGATTCGCGATCTTCCTGTTGGGCATGGCGCTCCTGATCGCACCGGTGACGGCGCGGAACTACATCCTCGGGAAGGACTTCGTACCGATCGCTTCGCAGGGTGGCGTCAACTTCTTCATCGGGAACAACGACGAGTCGGACGGAGCTTCCGCCGTCGTCCCGGAGCTGGGGGAGAGCTGGCGAAACGAAGACGCTGCGAGGATCGCGGAGCTGGGCCGAGGGCGCCCGCTCAAACCGAGCGAGATCTCGGGTTTCTGGTACGAAAGGGGAAGGCGGTTCATCACCACGCAGCCCGGGCCCGCCGCCCGGCTCTTCCTCAAGAAGTTCGTGCTCTTCTGGGACAGCTTCGAGATCGCGAACAACAAGGACGTCTATCACTTCGGGAAGATGTCGTGGGTGTTCCGTCTCACGTCGTGGCTGCACTTCGGTGTCATCGCCCCGCTTGGGCTCCTCGGGTTGTGGCTCTTCGGGCGGCGCCGCCGGGAGGCGGCGCTCCTCTCGGTCTTCGTCCTTTCGTACATGGCGGGGGTCGTCCTGTTCTTCGTGAACGCGCGGTTCCGGCTGCCGGTGATCCCGATGCTCATCCTGTTCGCCGTCGCGGCTGCGTTCTGGGTCGCGGAGAGAGTGAAGCGGCGTGACGCGAGGGCGCTCGTGGGGCCGGGAGTGGCGCTCGTGGTGCTCGCCGTCTTCGTCAACTACGACTTCCACGGCTATCACAGGGGCGAGCATCCGCAGACGTACTACACGATCGCGCTCGCGAAGGCGTCGCAGGAGAAATACGAAGAGGCGATCGAGCAGTACAGGCGGGCGATCGAGCTCTCACCGGGATACGCGGGAGCCTACAACAGCATGGGCGTGGCGCTCGAGAAGCTCGGGAGAGGAGAGGAAGCGGTCGAGGCGTACGAGACGGCGCTCAACAAGGACCCGACGCTCGCGTCCGCGGCCAACAACATCGGGAGCTACCACTGGTCGAAGAAGGACCACGAGATGGCGGCCCGCTGGTTCGCGCAGGCCGTCGAGATCGATCCGTACATGGCGGTGGCGCACTTCAACCTGGGCGGCATGCTGGTGCAGAGCGGAGAGCTCGAACTCGCCGAGGCTCACTTCAAGAGCGCGGTCATCGCGGACCGGCGGTTCTTCGAGGCGTGGAACGCCCTCGGGGTGGTCTTCGAGGAGACCGACCGCCCGGGGGAGGCGATCGCCGCGTACACGAGGGCGCTCATCATCGAGCCGTCGTTCGTGGAGGCGAGGAACAACCTCGGGATCGTCCTCGCGAGGACGGGTCAGTACGGAGAGTCACTGAAGGAACTCGAGATCGCGAGCCGGTACGCGCCCGACGACCCGAAGATCCTGGCGAACATTCGCCAGGTGTACGAACTCATGCGCGGGAGCGGATCCTCCCGGGCAGAACCTCCCGCAGGTGGTCCAGCCGGAGAGGACTCGGCCGGGCAGGACCCGGCTCCCCAGGGTCCCTAGCCCTCGTCGATCGCGAGGGCCCCTTCCACCATCAGCGTGACGAACGGGTGCTCGTCCGACGCGAGCATGCGCTCGAGGTCCTTCCGGGACCCGCCGTCGAGGCCGACCCGGCCGATCGCCTGGGCCGCGTACGCCCTCACCGTCCACTCCTCGTCTGCGAGGAGCCTCTTGAGCGTGTCCCGCGCTTCGTCGTCTCCGATCTCGCCGAGCGCTCTGATCGCGAGAAGCCGGGACCCGATCTCCCCGGTCTTCGCGGTCACCTCGAGCCAGTGCCCCGCCGGCCTTCCGATCGCGGCGAGCGCGTCGCCCGCGCCGTAGCGGACCGAGTAGTAGCGATCGTCGAGCGCCACAGACAGCGCGCGTACGGCGTCCTCGGCGAGCTCCCTGTCCACGAAATCGCCTTCCTCGACCTTCTCCGCCACGCGACGTATGGAGACGGCGGCGCTCTTGCGCACGACCTCGTTCCCGTCGCGGAGCATGGCGACGAGCGCGGGGACGGCGGCCTGTTCTCCGATCCTCCCGAGCGCGCCGGCGATCGATCCGCGGACCTTCCAGTCGGGATGCGTGCGGGCGGCCACGAGGGGCTGAGTCGCTGCGGGGTCCTCGAGCCTGCCGAGGACGTACGACGCGAGCCGGAGCCCCCTCGTCGTCTCCTCGTTGTCCCGCTCCGCCTCGAACGCCTCGATGAGCGGTTCGACGGACGGCGTTCCTATCCGCACGAAGATGTCCTCGAGCGCGTGGCGCTCCCTCGCGCCGTCGGTGTCGAGCTGGGTGACGAGGTACGGGACCGACTCCTCGTGGTTCGCGACGAGGAGCTCGCGCGACGGTTCTCTCATCGTCTCGAACTGAAGCGCGGACGAGGAAGCGCGGAGGAAGAGCTCCTCGGGGGAGAGGTCAGAGAGCGCCCCGAGGTCGGGCAGAAGGTCGGCGTCCGCGGCCCTCGCCGGTTGGACGGTCACGGACGCGACGGTTCCGAGCGCGAGTGCTCCGACGGCGGCGATCAGAACGGAGTGGAGTGCGAT
This sequence comes from bacterium, assembly GCA_025774645.1. GTDB lineage: Bacteria > Joyebacterota > Joyebacteria > Joyebacterales > Joyebacteraceae > JALGVN01. Next base: position 16,614 of record JALGVN010000017.1, on the reverse strand, counting down.
TCGTCTCATTCGGGTTCCGCTCCTTCCCCGGCTTCTTCGTCGACCGCCGTCTCGATGTCGACTCCTATTCCATACGTGCTGTAAGTCCACCACTCGCCTTCGGCACCGCGGCCCGTGTAGGAGTCGGTGCCTCCCGCGTCGATGAAGATCCCGACGCTGCCGTAGTCGCGCCGCCAGTTCCCGTAGCCGTGCGTGTTGCCGACGCCGCGAACGGAGTACGCGTCGTTCCCCGCGTCATCGAAGAGAACGCCGATGCCGTTCGCGTTCCCCGCGGCTTGGGAGAGGTCGTGGCATGTGTAGTTGTCGTCGCCCCCGTAGTCGTGCAGTATGCCGATCGCGAGGTCGTGCCCGCAGCCCTGCGAGACGCCCTTCGACACGTAGTTGTCGTCGCCGGCCACGTCGACGAGCGCGGCGACCGTGATGTGGGTCGCGGCTCCCTGGGCGTACTGGTACGAGACGTACTGGTCGTTGCCCTCGTAGTCAACGAGTCCGCCGACCGCGAACCAGTAGCTCGATCCTTGTCCGAAGATGTCGGAGAGGTAGACGTCGTTGCCCTTCTCGTCGACCATGAGTCCGATCCCGCCGGACGCGTCGGGGCGCCGGCCGAACCCGAACCCCTGCGAGAGGCTGAGGAAGTGGTCGAAGTAGCGGATCTCGTCGGTGTACTTCCAGCCGGCCGAGTAGATGTCGTTCCCCCCGACGTCGTGGATGATCCCAACGCCCATCACGAATCCGAACCCCTGGGAGAAGAGCGCGGACTGGTAGCTGTCGTTCCCGGAGCGGTCCCTGTGAACACCGAGTCCGAAGGCTCCCGCGCCCTGGACGCACGTGTCGCCCGAGTAGGTGTCGTTCCCGTCCCGGTCGTCGAGGACGCCGACGCCGAAGAGCCCCGACCCGATCGAGAAGCTCCCAGCCGTGTACCTGTCCGCTCCCTCGAGGTCGACGAGGATCCCGACTCCCATGAACCCGGCGGCGAGCGTGTGGTGCCCGCCCGAGTAGGTGTCGTCCCCGTCGAGGTCGATCACGATCGACACCGGGTTGAGCATGTGCGTACCGGCGGCACAGGCCTCGTAAGTGTCGTCGCCGCCGACATCGATGATGATCGCGCACGCCTCGGTGTAGGTGGTCGGACCGGGCCCGCCGATCGCGACGATCCCCGCGTCGGTCGCGATCAGGTCCCAGACGTCGCCGCTCGCCGCACGCTCGAGCCCCGCACCGGGCGTGATCCCGCCTTCCGGCCGGAGGAGCTGCATCGTCTCCGGATCCTCGACGAGCGGGATCGCGAGATCGACGGCTCTCGCGACGATGGCACCCGCGCGAGCGATGCTCGCGTAGTCGACGTGGCCGGCGATCCTGAGGAGCTCGTCGCCGAGCTGCTCCTCCTCTTCCGCCTCGCGGTCCCTGACGTCGATCGGCTTGTCGGGATCGAACTCCTCCTCCTCGAGGAGGACCGGGGCGTGCCTCGCGATCAGATCGCGGTCCCCGCCGCTCAGTCCCGCGAAGGCGGCTTCGATCTCTCTCGCGGCCTCGCGCGCCGCGGGGAGGAGAACGTCGAGCGCGTGCGGTCCCGGCGACTTCGGCTCCATCGTTCCGCTCTCGGGGGGAGCGAGACCCCGCTCGCCGAGGGCGGCGTCGAGGTCGAGCTGCGCGGCGGCCGCGACCACGAGCCCCTCGAGAGACCGGGTCTTCTTCATCCGGTCGGCGAGGCCGTGCACGTAGTGCTCCGTGTGGAGCGGGTTCGTGAGGAGGGAATCGACGACCGAGACCCTGAACGAGTCAGGCGCGTCGGCGTAGTCGGTCCTGAAGCGGAGGTCGTCGCGTGTGAGCGCGATCGCCTTCAGAGCGTCGTCGAGCACCTCTTGCGTGGGGGGCGCGTCGGCGTACGCCGCCGCCGCAAGGCAGGCGAGGACGGCAAGCACAGGAATCACTCTCATCGGCAGCTCCCTTCAACGAGCGCGAGCTTCACGTATTCCGCAGTCAGCGGCAGTTCCTGGAACCGAACGCCGGTCGCGTGGGCGACGGCGTTCGCGATGGCGGCGCCGCCGGGCATCGCGGGCGTCTCCCCGACCCCCTTCGCTCCGAACGGGCCCTTCGAGTACGGCTCCTCGACGAACGCGGCCTCGATCTCGGGGACGTCGACCGAGGTGGGGAGGATGTAGGTCGCGAAGTCCGGCGTCGCGATCCGGCCGCCCTCCGTCTTCATCTTCTCGTAGAGTGCCATGCCGGCGCCCTGGAGGACGCCGCCCTGGATCTGTCCCTCGAGCGTGACGGGGTTCAGCACCTTCCCTACGTCGTGGACGGCGGTCATGCGGAGGAGCGTGACCGCGCCGGTCTCGAGGTCGACCTCGACCTCGGCTACCTGCGTGGCGAACGAGTAGACGGCGTAGGCGTTGCCCTGACCGTCCTCGTCGAACGTCGTCACGGGCGCCTTGTACCAGCCGTCCGCGACGGTGTCCACGTTCCTCGCGCGACACTCAGCCGCGAGCTCCGCGAACGACACGGACCGGTCGAGGGACCGGTCGCCGGTCCCGACTCGCCCGGCGCCGAACTCGACGTCCCCGTCCGTCAGCCCGAGGAGCTCGGCGGCGACCGGGGCCATCGCCTCCTTCAGCTTCGCGACCGCGTCGAGGACAGCGTTCCCGGACATGAGCGTGGTCCGGGAGGCGACGCTCGGTCCGCTGTCAGGGACGAGGCTCGTGTCGACGTGATCGATGTGGATCGCGTCCATCGGCGCGCCGAGCGAATCGGCGACGATCTGAGCGAGCACCGTGAGGAGTCCCTGGCCCATCTCGGTCCCGCCGATCGCGACGCGGACGGATCCGTCGTGTCCGACCTCCACGTGGGCGCCGGAGCCGTCGATCGCGAGTCCCCTCGCGCCCAGGCTCACGCCGTAGTAGATTGAGCCGACGCCGATCCCGCGCCGCACGCGCCCCTCGTCCGTCGCGAACGCCTCGCGCTTCCCGTCCCAGCCGGAACGCTCCCGGGCGATTCGGAGCGTCTCCGGGAGGCCGACGCTCTCATCGAGGAGGTGATTCGTCGCCGTGCGCTTCCCGACGGCGAGTCCGTTCCTGAGGCGGATCTCGATCGGGTCGATTCCGAGGGCACAGGCGATCTCGTCGACGACGGATTCGCCGGCGAAGATCGTCTGCGGCTGACCGAACCCTCTGAATGCGCCCGTCGTCTGGCGGTTCGTGTAGACGCCGTACGCGTCGATGCTGACGTTCGGGATGTCGTAGGGTCCGGTCGCGTGCGCGGTCGCTCGGAAGACGACGATCGGAGTGAGCGTCGAGTAGGCGCCGGCGTCGGCGACGATCCTGATCTGCGCCGCCGTGAAGGTCCCGTCGACCGTCGCGCCGAGCCGGTACGTCACGGTCATGGGGTGGCGCTTGCTCGACCGCTCGAAGTCCTCCTCGCGCGTGTAGACGAGCTTCACGGGCCGTCCCGTCTTCGCGGCGGCGACCGCCGCGCACGCGCAGATCTCGCTCGGGGCGTCCTCCTTGCCGCCGAACCCTCCGCCCGTCACGGTCTGGATCACCCGGACGTCGGAGAGGGGAACGCCGAGGACGGTCGCGACCGCCTTCTGCACGTAGTACGGGCACTGCATCGTACCGTAGATCGTCATCGGGCCGCGGTCGTCCGGAACCGCGATCGCTCCCAGGGGCTCGAGGTACGAGTGCTCCTGGTGGTGAGTCCGGAACGTCCGCTCCACGACGATGTCCGCCTCCGAGAACCCCGCTTCCACGTCTCCCTTTCGCACCCGCTCCCTGAGGAAGACGTTGCCGACGAGTCCCTTGTCCTCGTCGTCCTCGCGTTCGGGGTGGACGTTCGGCGCGCCCGGCACCATAGCCTCGACCGCGTCGAATGTCCCCGGGAGCTCATCGACGTCGACGCGCACGGACCCGGCCGCCTCGCGCGCGAGTGCCCCGGTGCCGGCGACCACGATCGCGACGGCGTCGCCCGAGTAGCGGATTGTGTCGTGGGGGAGGAGAGGTTGATCGGGACAGGAGCTGAGCACACCGACCTGGTTCTCTCCGGGGATGTCCGTTGCCGTGACCACGGCGCTGACGCCCGGCGTGCCGAGCGCCTCGTCGGTGTGGATCGCGAGGAGCCGTGCGTGCGTGCATCCCGGGTAGACGAGGGCGGCGTGGAGCATCTCGGGGAAGGTGAGGTCGTCGACGTAGAGCGCCCGACCGGTCACTTTCTCGTCCGCGTCGACCCGGGTCGCCGGGGAACCGACTGCGGGGGAGTCGACCCTCATGACGCCGCCTGCGTCGTCGCGATCGCTCACGAGCCGCTCCTCCGGCGGGGGCTTCGCCGCTTCGGTCGGAGGTGGCGCCGCACGATTGGACGCGTCTCCGACCGCCGCGCGCACTCCGTGAATCCCGCCCTCCGGAAGGTAGACGCGAAGCCGTGGTAGGCGAAGACCTCCGGCATGCGGTCCTTCTTCGGCTCGACGGGGTAGCCCTCGACGATGGTGCCGCCTCTCTCCCTGACGAAGTCGACGGCCCCGCGCAGAAGCGCCGTCGAGACGCCCGTGCCGCGGTGGTGCTTGTCGATGAAGAAACAGACGACCGACCAGACGTCCCTGTCGTCCACGGGCTTGAGGATGCGCGACCGCTCGAGCCTCGGGAACTCGCCGCGGGGAGCGACGGCGCACCACCCGACCGGCTCGCCGTCGGCGTACGCGATCAGGCCGGGCGTCGCGCCCGACCTCACGATCATCTTCATCGCGTCGCGGTTCCGGCTGCCCTTCCGCTTCTCGAACTCCGAGTGCGTCTGGCGCCACCACATGCACCAGCACCCGCCGCACGCCCCGGTCTTTCCGAAGAGTGTCCTCACGTCCGGCCAGCGCTCCGGCGTCGCCGGCACGACCTCCATGCGGCGTTTCCGCTTCGTCCTCGCGCTCACGCCTCCGCCCCGCCTTCTCCATTGGCGCCGTGCTTGCTGAGCGCCTTGTAGAAGAGCTGCGTTCCCGTGCGCTCGCAGCCGTTCACCTCGAAGATCCTCATCATGGGGAGGTTCCTGGTGTCGGTCGAGCCGGCGTACCGAAGGACGCCACGGCTCCGAAGGAACGCCAGGCCCCTCGCGTGGAGGATTCTGCCGAGGTGCCTGCCGCGGAACTCGGGAACGACTCCGACGTAGAAGAGCGTTCCCTCGCCTTCGCTGTCTGCGAACTCCTGCGGAAGCACGACTCCGACAGGCCGCTCGTCGATGTAGGCGACGTTCCACCACGTGTCGTCGAACTTCTTCCCGGCGTGCCTGACGAGATCCTTGAAGTCCTCCGCCGGATCGCCGCCTTCCACGTTCTCGAACGGGTCGCCGCGCGCGGCCTCGGTCATGATCTCGAGAAAGGCCTCCTCGCCCAGCTCGGCGAGCGATCTGTAGGAGAACGGGTCCTTGTACGGAAGGCGATACCCGGAGAGGTTCTTCCTTACGAACATCTTCCTCTTGTCGATCACGAAGTCCGAGACGGTCAGGAGACGGTTGATCGCCGCGGCGTCCGGTCGGTCCCACGCGAGGATGAGCACGCCGTCGGCGGCGAACGAGGGGGCAAGGTATGTGCCGAGTGCCATCTCGACCGTCGGGCGGGCGGCGTCCTCGGCGACGCGGAGCCCGCGGATGAAGTAGACCTCGGGGTCGAGAAATCGACCCTCCAGCGTGCCCACGACGCGGTCCTCGTCGACCGCCATCAGGAAGCAGCGCGGATCCTGGTGGCCTCTCCCGGAGAAGCGCTCGACGAACTCACGCAGCCTCTCCGACGGATCGCCGGGAGGCGGCTCGAGCTCAAGCCAACGCGCTTCGGACCCCGCCTCGAGCGGGCGGACTTCGATCTCGGGCATCGGTTCCCTCTCGTGTGTTGCGGCGGAGAGAGTCTACCACAGGGGAGACGTGATGCAACGGGCCTCGCCGTCTCACGGACCGGCCAGGAGCTCGGACAACCTGGCGGCGTCGGTCGTGGGGAGGTCACACTGGTAGCTGCGGCAGACGTACGCGGACGCCGCTCCGTCGATCGTCCCGTGGGCTTCGGTCCACGCCGCGAGACCGAGGAGGCTCCCGGGCTCCTCCGTGTCTTTCAGGAGCACGACCTTGTTCGGCACGTAGCCGCCGCGCACCGAGGCCACAAGCAAGCCGGTGTCCTCCGCGGCCCTTCGTCCGACGATGACTACTTCGCGGGATGGGCCGACACCGAAGTCGAGGGCGCTCATGAACTGCGTGTGTCCCATCGCCAGCCGCGCGATCTGCCCCGAGAAGGCCCGCCCGATCGCGGCGGCGCGTTCCTCGAGCGAGGGATCGGCGGTCATGCGGCCGAGCCTGAGCAGGTTCAGCATCGCGACCGAGTTGCTCGACGGGATGGCGCCGTCGTAGATCTCCTTGCGCCGCGTGAGGAGCGTCTCGGCGCCCGCCGCCGTGAAGTAGACGCCGCCACCCTCATTGTCCCAGAAGCGCTCGAGCAGATCGGCGTTGAGTTGCGTCGCGGCCTCGAGGTAGCGCAGATCGAAGGTCGCCTCGTAGAGCTCGAGGAGTCCCCATACCATAAACGCGTAGTCCTCGGCGTTCCCGTCGATCGCGGCCTCGCCCTCGCGGTAGCGGTGAAGGAGCCGCCCGCTCTCGTCGCGCAACGTCGCGAGAACGAAGTCGGCGCTCTTCCTCGCGGCCTTCGCGTACGCGGGCTCGTCGAGGGCGGCCGCCGCCTTCGCGAACGCGGCGATCATGAGGCCGTTCCAGTCGGTCAGGATCTTGTCGTCGCGGAGCGGGCGGATCCTGTCTTCCCGGACCGCGAGGAGCTCCCTCCGCACCGAGTCGATTGCGGACGAGAGCTCGTCCGCGCGGATCCGGAGCGAACTCGCCGTGACCTCGAGCGGCTCGCGCATGTGGAGGATGTTCGCGTCGCTCTTCCGCCCGCTCGCTTCGTCCGTGAAGTTCCCGTCGTCGCGCAGGCCGAAGAACCGGACCGCGATCTCCGTCCGCTCCTCGCCGAGTATCTCGCCGACCTCGGCGGTGGTCCACACGTAGAACCTGCCCTCCTCGCCCTCGCTGTCTGCGTCCTCCGCCGAGTAGAACCCTCCCTCGGGCGACGCCATGTCGCGGAGGACGTACGTCAGGATCTCCCGCGCGGTCTCGGCGTACTCGTCCTTCCCGGTCGCCTGGTAGGCTTCCACGTACGCCATCGTGAGCATCGCCTGGTCGTAGAGCATCTTCTCGAAGTGGGGGACGAGCCACTCGGCGTCGGTCGAGTAGCGGTGGAACCCGAAGCCGACGTGATCGTAGACGCCGCCCCGCCGCATTGCCCCGAGCGTCGTCTCGACCATCTCGAGCGCGTGCGCTTCGCCGGTCCGATTCCAGTAGCGGAGCAGGAAGAGGAGGTTGTGCGGCGTCGGGAACTTCGGTGACGCTCCGAACCCTCCGTGCGCCGGGTCGTACGCGGCGGCGAGCTGCTCGTAGGTTGCCGAGAGCGTCTCCTCTCCGAGGTCCGGTCCGGCCGCTCCGGCGGGCGCCTCGGACAGGGCGGCCACGACCTGGCCGGCGGTGGCCATGAGATCGTCGCGACGCGTCGACCAGAGCTCCTGTATGCGCGGGACGACCGTCATCATCCCCGAGAGCCCGAAGCGGCTCTCCTTTGGAATGTAGGTCGCGGCGTAGAACGGCTGCTTGTCCGGCGTCATGATGATGGTGAGGGGCCATCCCCCTCGTCCCGTCATGAGCTGCGCGACCTCCATGTAGACGCCGTCGATGTCCGGACGTTCCTCGCGGTCGACCTTGATGCAGACGAACGCCTCGTTCATGAGCGCGGCGACTTCCGGGTCCTCGAACGACTCCCTCTCCATGACGTGACACCAGTGACACGTCGAGTAGCCGATCGAGAGGAAGATCGGCTTGTCCTCCTCGGCCGCGCGGGTGAACGCCTCGGCTCCCCACGGGTACCAGTCGACGGGGTTGTGGGCGTGCTGGAGCAGATACGGGCTCTTCTCGTCGATGAGCCTGTTCGTCTTACGTCCGGCGTCGCCACCCGCCACCACGCCCTCGCCCGGGTCGCTCACAGTCATCGCGACCACGACCGCCGCCACGGCCAGCATCAGATACTGCGTCCACGCCCACGCCATCCCGACCTCCCACTCTCTGAAACGACAGGCGGCACGTCTGGCGCGCCGCGCCGCCCGTCCTGTGTCCTAGAGCCAGAACGTCCTGAAGATGTTGAAGCCTATCCTGACCTCACTGTCCGAGAATCGGAGGTCGCCCCCCGGAAGGTACTGATCGGTCGTGAGTCCCAGGGAGTTCGTGACGACGACCTGGAACGCGTGGCCGCCGACCGCCCAGTCGAGTCCGAGCCCCCACGAGTCGTGCCCCGTCGTGTACCCGCTGACGACGGGAATCCACTCGCCCGTGAGCGAGAATCCTCCCTTGACGATCCACCTGCCCCCGATGCCGATCGCGAACGTGCTGTCGGAGCTCTCCTCCCAGTGGTCGGTGTTCGTCGCGTACATCGGCGCGACGAGGACCGAGAACGAGTCGCCGAACCGGCGCGCCAGCATCGACTGGAGTGTGATCTTGAAGTTCTCTGACGCGAAGACGGCCTCGTCCGGGTCGGTCTGCGTGACGAGGCAGCTGCTCGCGGCGAGCGCGAGGGAGAGGGGCGTGCCCGTCTCCTCCTGTTCGAGAACGAGCCACGTTGCGGTGAGCTCGTACTCGTGGAAGACGTTCGTGTGTTCCAGCATGACCTCGATGCGGTCGGTGATGCCGTAGCCCAACCCGAGCAGGATGATGGCGGGGCCGTTCACGCCATAGAACGTCTCGTACCCGGTCTTGGTCGCGGGCACGAAGCGGTGGGAGACCCTGAAGAGGATGCTGTTGGCGCCGATGGGGCGCGTCGTCGGGAGGTTGATGAGTCTGGCCGCCGAAAACGAAGACGCGGCATACGGGAGTCCGTACGCCGCGTCGGTCTCGGTCGACTCAGATTCTAGGGCTTTTTTTTTCCGTCGGTGTCATCGGAGGGAACCGCCTGCTCGCTCGCGCCGCCACCGCCCTCGCCCGTCGAGGATCCCGCGGCCGCCGCACCAGCCGCGGCACCCGCGGCGGCGGCACCGGTGGCTCCGGCGTCCTCGTCCTCCGCCTCGGCGGCCTCGGCAGCTCGGGCCGCGAGCACGAAGGCGATCCACTCCTCTACGATCAGGATCTCCTCGTCCTCCAGGGGAGGCGCGTTCGCCGGCATGCGGCCTCCCTGGATGCCCTTGTCGCCCCGGAGCTTCATGAGGAGGTAGCTCTTGTCGGGCGCCTCGGTGTCGATGAGCTCGAGGCTCTTGATTTCGACGCTCTGGACGTCGAGGACCGCACTCTTGAAGGCGTCGGTCGTCAGAACGAGACCGGCCGCCGGCTTGTCGCTGCCGTGGCACGCGGCGCACCGGGCCTGGAAGAGAGCCGCCGCCTTCGTCTCCGGAGTACGAATCGGCCTCTCAGCGGCTTCGCCTTCTACGAACTGGGCGTCGGCCTCAGTCGTCTCCTCGGCCGCTCCCTCGTGCGCGTCCGCGAGCACGACGGCGGCGAGACTCAGGACCACGACCGCGACGAGCAGTGTTCTCTTCATCGATACCACCCCCCGGGCAGTGGCGCCCTTGCTCAGTTCTCTTCGGCCCCGCTGTCGATCCAGTTCCTGATGGTCTGGATGTCGTCGTCAGACAGAGCGGCGGCGCCCGACGGCATGCGCACGCCGACGGTCTGCCTTCCCTCGAGCTTGATGACGATGTAGCTGTTCTCGGCGTCGTTCGCGAGGACGCGCTTCGCCGGCGGCTCGCTCGTCGAGGTCACGTCCACGAGCTCCGCGTACGAGTTCCCGGACGTCAGTTTGAGTCCCGCGGACTCAGCAGCGCCGTGGCAGAACTGCGAGGTGCAGTTCGCGTTGAAGATCGGCTGCACGTCGTCCGCGAACGACGGGTCGTCCGGGACGTCGCCGTTGCCCGGCGAGCCCGGATCGCTCGAGCTGCAGCTCACGATGAGCGCCATCGTGAGGAACAGCACGGGCCAGAAGTGCTTCAGCTTCGCCATTGAGTCCTCCGTTCGCACGCCTCATCGGATCGGACGCACCTGCCTCGCGGCCGCGCAGGGGCCGCAAGGGCCGATCCTCGACTATCGGTAGTGTGCCTTGATAGTACCCCACGTCGTCTCGTCGTCAACGATGAACGAGTGGGAGTCGTCGTAGATGAAGACGTTCGTGTAGATGAAGTCGCCGGTGTTGAACCCGTTTCCGTTCGCGGCGTTGCCGGCGATATAGAACGTCACCGGCCCGGGGTCCAGCGCGGGGGAGATCCACTCGAAGCTCCACCCGGGCGACTCGTCGGGCGTGCCGATGTCGGTGCCGAGAGCCGTGTGCTTGAGGTACTGGCGGCCGGATGTGCCGTCGACGGACAGCTGCGTCCGCGTCGGCTCGGTCGCGACGAGGGTCCCAACGGGCAGGTCGCCGGAGTCGAGCACGGTCAGCTCGAAGCCCCAGCGCATCTGTCCCTCCTGCTTGACCTTGAGGGTCATGGCAACCGTGTCACCCGGCGCGTACGTCGTCAGCGCCGTGACGACGATCGTCCCCCCGCCGACGTTCAGGTTGCCGTGGCAGTCGGCGCACGTCGTCTCGCCCGGTGCGCCGGTTCTCCCGTTCGGGGGACCGCCGGAGAAACCGAGTCCGCTGACCGCGAGTCCGAGCACGAACACCCCCGACAGCACGATGATCGCCGTGGTGCGCAGCATGGCTCCACCTCCTGATCCAGTATCGGCGTTGTTGTGACGGGGGTGACGTTCATCGGAAGAGCGATTTGATCTTCCCCCACGTGGTCTCGTCTTCCTCGATCGACGCGCTCACGCCGTCCATGACGTGGACGTCGGTGTAAGTGTAATCCCCGCTCGTGCTGCCGTTCCCGTTCGCGGCGATTCCGACGATGTAGAACGTCACCGCCTCCGGGGTCGAAACCGGTACGGCCCATCTGAAGCCCCATCCAGGCGAGACGTTCGGAGTTCCGGGATCGGTTCCGAGCGACGTGTGTTTCACGTACTGCCGCCCGCTGCCCCCGGCCACCGACAGCTGCGTCCGTGCGGGGTCCGTCAGGATCATGCTTCCCACCGCCTGGTCCGAGTCGTCGAGCACCGTCACCTCGAAACCCCACCGCGACTGGCCGGCGTCCTCGACCTGCACGAATACGTCTATCGTATCGCCCGACGCGAAGGCGTCCGGGGCGGTCACGACGATCGAGCCGTTTCCCGTGTTCAGGTTGCCGTGGCAGCCCGCGCACGTGCTCTCGCCGGGGGCACCCGTTCTCGCGTCAGGCGGGTTCCCCGACCGGGCGATTCCGGGATCGGCGGACCAGAGCAATACCAATGCGGCGATTGCCGCGGTTGCACGGAGCATTCTCACACTTCCTCATCCACACCAGGATTCCAAGGACCCGGTTGCACCAATCAACGGCCGGGTCGCCTGCTCGGTATGTTTGGATGCGGAGGGAGGGGGTGCGTTGTAGGTCCCCGCGCCTGGAGGACTCGTGTGAAGCAGTATACCACCACGCAGGGTGAGCACCAATCACGCAAAGCGGAACGGCGGACCACTGCGGCCCGCTGTCCCGTTCGTCCTCAGAAGAGCTTCCCCGCGACCCTGCCGCCGGATGGCGGCGCCCTGCTCGCGGGCGAGCCCTCTTACACGTAGCTCTCGTACTCCGGAACGTACATCTGCGACCGCACGTACGCTTCGAGGTCGTCCGGCCTCTTGCGTCCCGCGATGCCGCTCTCGTAGGCCACCTCGGCGACCGCGGTCGCGATCGCTGCCGAGACCTCGCGGATCATCGTGAGCGACGGATAAACGCGGCCCTTCTCGAGATCGGGCTCGGAGACCAGGTTCGCGAGGGTCTTCGCGGCCGCGAAGAACATCTCGTCGGTCACCCTGCACGCCTCGCAGGCGATCGCGCCGAGGCCCACGCCGGGGAAGATGTACGCGTTGTTGCCCTGACCGGGGACGTACGTCCGGCCCTCGTACTCGACCGGATCGAACGGGCTCCCGCTCGCGAAGATCGCCTCTCCCTTCGACCACGTGTACGCCTCTTCCGCCGTGCACTCCGACTTCGAGGTCGGGTTCGAGAGCGCGAACACGATCGGTCGCTCGTTCAGCTTCGACATCGTCTCGATCACCTGTTTGGTGAACATCGACGTCTGGCCCGACACGCCGAGGATCGCGGTCGGCTTGAGCGTCTCGATGGCCGACAGGAAGTCTCCGACCTGCTCGTGGTCGTGCGCGTACGGGAGCTTGTGATCGGCGAGGCCCGTTCTGCTCTTGACGACGAGCCCCTTCGAGTCCACGAGCCACTGCCGCCGTCCGGCTTCCTCTTCGGTGAGCCCCTCCGCGACCATCGCCGAGACCGTGATGTTGGCGATCCCGACCGCTGCCTCGCCCGCGCCGAGGTAGAGGATGGTCTGGTCCTTGAGGTCGCCCCCGGTGATTCTGAGCGCGGAGTGGATGCCGGCGAGAGCGACGGCTCCGGTTCCCTGGATGTCGTCGTTGAACGTGCAGAGGTTGTCCCGGTACTTCTTGAGCAGGCGGAACGCGTTCGTGTTTCCGAAGTCCTCCATCTGGATGAGCGCGTGCGGGAAGACCTGGCGGGCGGCGTGGACGAACTCGTCGATGAAGTCGTCGTACTCCTGGCCGCGGACGCGCCGCTCCTTGGCGCCGATGTAGAGCGGGTCGTTGAGAAGGCCCTCGTTGTTCGTCCCGACGTCGAGGGTGATGGGGAGAGTCTGCGACGGATGCACTCCCGCGCACGCTGTGTAGAGCGAGAGCTTGCCGACCGGGATGCCCATGCCGTCCGCGCCGAGGTCGCCGAGCCCGAGGATGCGCTCGCCGTCGGTGACGACGATGATGCGGACGTCGACGTAGGGCCAGTTCTGGAGGATCTCGGCGATCTGGCCCCGGTGCTTGAGCGAGATGAACAGCCCGCGCGGCCGCCGGAAGATGTGGCCGTACTCCTGGCACGCCTTTCCGACGGTCGGGGTGTAGATGATCGGCATCATCTCCTCGAGGTGGTCGAGGATGACGCGGTAGAAGAGCGTCTCGTTCCGTTCCTGGAGCGACATCATGTGGATGTACTTCCCGAGATCGGTCTCCTTCCGACGGTAGTTCTCCATCGAGCGCGCGACCTGGTCGTCCTGCGAGTGCACGCGCGGGGGGAGGAGGCCCCTGAGCCCCAACACGTCCCGCTCCTCCTCCGTGAACGCCGTTCCCTTGTTCAGGCTCGGGTCATGCAGGAGATCCGCTCCGGCGCAGATGGCGGTCCGGCTCACGCGGACCCGTCGTCTCGGCTTCATGTCGACCATGCTCAAACTCCTCTCGTTCGAATCGCCCTGTCTCCTCCGGGGCGTGGGCTCTTCCCGCGGCATCGAAGGGACGGGCTGCTCGGGACGCTCGAATCGCGTCCGGTCAGCCCGTGGGTATCCATTTATGAGTATGCGCTCATTTACGGTCTCTCGTAGTATGAGTCCGAATCGGCGTCGTGTCAACGTGTTCCGGCGACGGCGTCCCGAATCAGGCGTGGTTCCGGAGCGCGGTCTCCGCCGGGTGGGGGCTGAGGAACGACTGAACTGAGAGATACGGCTCGCCGACCCTGCGGACGTGGTGCCGGAGGAGCGTCACGGGCACGATCAGGGGGGCGCGCCCCTGTCGGTACGCCTCGATCGCCTCGAGCATCTCTCGCTTCTCGTCGGGGGAGAGGCGCTTCCCGAGTCGGCCGACGGCGCGCCGGAGCACGTTTGCGCTCCTGCCGGGCGTCGCCCGGAGCGCGAGCGTCCGCACGAGGAGCTCCTCGTAGCGCGGGTAGAGCTCCGCGGCCGGAACCTGCTTCGCTGTTCCGGTGAGCGTCCCCATCTCCTTCGTGAGCTTCGGGCTGTGCGCCGCGAGCTGGAGTTCGTGCGCCAGGTGGAAGGCGACCAGTGCGCCGCACGACCGCCTCGGCTTCGTCGCGTCCCGGTACCGGCGCAGACAGAAGATCCGCTCCACGAAGTTCTCGCGGATCGCCGGATCCTGAAGTCCTCCCTCATCCTCCACCGGGAGAAGCGGGAAGCGGTCCACGAACGCGCGGGCGAAGATCCCCGCACCGACACGGCGCGACACACCGGCCGGACCGACGAACGGCACACGGTGCACTCCGCAGCTCGGCGAGCGCGCCTTGAGCACGAACCCGTCGAGCTCCGCGCGCGCGAGCTCGTCCAGGCGCCGCCTGGTCCACCTCGAGATGCGAGGGGTGAGATCGACGCGCGCGGGCAGACGGGAATCCACTCGACGAACCGTCCGAACGTGCGCACGAGGAACGGGTCGAGCTTCGTCCGGCCGTCGTACCGGACCTTCTCGCCGAGGAGGCACGAGCTGATGCCGAGTGTTGGTCCATCCGCGAAGGTCACGCTGCGGGTTCTCCGGGTTCTGAATCAGGATGTTTCGACGGGCTCATCGACGCCCCGCTGGCCGGGGCCCAGCGCGGGGGACATCCGCGCGGAGGTTCTCGCGGGGCGGCGCGTCCCGTCTGACCGGAACGCGCCGTGCGTCACGCTATGGGGAAGCTACCGACCCGCACATCACTGAACGAGCGCGGCCTCCATCTCCCTCGTGTACGTGCCGAACCGCGCCGCGGCGTTCAGCTTCGCGCGGTGGTGGAACGCCTTCTTCGCGGCGGCGGTGTTCGCGGTATCTCCGCGCCACGCTTCGAGCACCGGAGCCTGGAGCGCGCGGCCGTAGGAGAAGCTGAGCTCCCAGGGGAACTGGCCCATCGCGTTCATGGCGTTCAGGCGCTCCGTGGCCTCCTCGGCGGTCTGCCCGCCGGACAGGAAGACGATGCCTGGGACGGCGGCGGGGACGACCGTGAGGAAGCAGCCCACCGTCGCCTCGGCGATCTCCTCCGCGCCCGCCTGCGTCGGGCAGTCCTTCCCGGGGAGCACCATGTTCGGCTTCAGGAGCGTGCCCTCGAGAAAGATGCGCTGGTCGTGGAGCGCGTGATACACGGCCTCGAGCGTCGCGGCGGTCACCTCCCAGCAGGTCTCGATCGAGGCAGTCGCCGATGGTGATCACGGCGCGCCACTTCGCGAAGCCCGCTCCCAGCTCGCGGTACTCGGCGAGCCGCTCACGCAGGCCGTCGAGTCCCTCCGTCACCTTCTCGTCCGGAAATCCGGCGAGATCCTTCGCTCCCGCATCGACCTTGATGCCCGGGATGATGCCCTTGTCGGCGAGCGCTTTCGGGAACGGCTTCCCGTCGGCGGTCGACTGCCGGAGGGTCTCGTCGAAGAGGATGACGCCGCTGATGAACTCCTCCGCCCCGTTCGTCGTGAAGAGGAGCTCGCGGTAGGCGCGCCGCGTCTCCTCGGTCGACTCGACGTTGATCGAGTCGAAGCGCTTCTTGATCGTGCTCGTGCTCTCGTCGGCGGCCAGGATGCCCCTGCCCTCCGCTACGAGCGCTTCCGCTGTGTCGGCAAGTCTGTCCAGGTCCATGGAGTCGTGCTCCCGTCCGCATTGAGGGACGCCACGGTCCCTCGGCCTCGGTGTTCTCCGTGTCAGCCTACGACTCTAGTATCGCGTTCCCCGGGTGTCAACCTGTCCGGGCACAACAGGAAGCAGGCGCCCGCCGGACGCCTGCCTCCGCCTCCGTTACCAGTCTCTGCCCGCCGGCCGGCTCTGCCTCGCGGGTGCCTGGATTTCTTACCTGAACATGGCCTTGATCGCGCCCCAGGACGACGCCTCGACCGGCGTGGGGCAGCCGGGGGACGGACAGCAGGGCTCGAAGATCACGCAGCACGCGATGCCCGGGTCGTCCACGCAGTCCCAGATGTGCGCTGCGATCGCGTCGGGGTCGGTCGTGCCCCACCAGTTGTGCGTCGCGTCGAAGCTGCCCGGAGGCGAAGCGGGTCCGAGCACCAGATCGTGCGTTGCGTTGTCGTGGATGTCGTTGAATCGCACGTCGATGCCGTTGGGGTACGCGAGGAACAGACCCACCCCGTTCTGCCGGATGAAGTTGCCCCGGACGTAATTGCCCGACCCTCCCTCGGTGCTGATCCCGGCGTCGCCGTTTCCCTCGATGATGTTGCACTCGATCCGCGCCCCGAAGCCAGTCCGGATGCCCTGCTGGAGGTTGTCGTGGATGTAGTTGTTGCGGATGAGCGGGTCTTCGCAGCAGACGCCTTTGATCCCGATGGGGCTCCCTGTGATCTCGTTCAGCTCGATCGTGCCCCACAAGTGGTAGGTGCTGATCCCGTAGCTCCCGTTGTCGATGAACGTGTTCCTGGCGATGAGCCCGTCCGACATCGTGTTGTCGGCCTCGAGCCCGTATCCGTTCGACTGCACGATGTTGTCGGTGAAGAGGATCTCGTAGGTCATACCGAAGGACAGATCGACGACTCGCGAGGTGCCGCGGATCGTGAACCCGACGACCTTGAGGCACACTCCTTCGGCCGCGGCACGGGCGAACGCCGCCGTCGTGCCGTCGCCCTCGAGGACCGTCGCCGTGGCGCCCTCCTCGCTCATGAGCGTCGGGGCGGGGGCGTCGACGATCACCGGCCACCCGTTGGCGGCGGTGACGTCGTAGATCCCCGCCGCTACGAGAACGGTGTCGCTCA
>JALGVN010000364.1 GCA_025774645.1 bacterium | reverse complement strand
CAGGCGGCCGGTTTCCGGCCTGCCTGCAGACCGCGCAAGAGGAGTTCACCACAAATATCCCTCGCGCTCAAGGGAATATCTGACGCGCGCTCGGCACCGAGAGAAGGGAGGCAATGCGATTAGGGCGGCTCACTCCGCCGCACGGGCACCGACGAGCGGCGGCATGTGGAACAGGTTGTCGTCGAGCGTGATGTTGTGCGCGACCTCGTCGAAGACGAAGCTCGTCGACCCGCCCTTTCGACTCCGGGCGATGCGGAACGGGACCATCACACCATCGACCTCCCGGTAGTCACTGAGACCCCAGTAGTACCCGATCCTCCGAAGGAGCCCCGTCTCAACGTCGAAGTGGAGCGCGTAGTGCGCGGGATCCCGGTCGCACTCGACCACGTAGACAGGCCGGCCCTCTACGGCGTCCCTCCCCGCGAGGATCATCCCCGGGAAGTACTCCTCGAGACGCAGCGGACCGTGCGCATCGAGAAGCCAGGCGGTCTTGCTCCTTCCCTGCCGGTCCTCGAGTCTGATCCCGTCCGGGCTCACGTGCCACCCGACCCACGCGTCGCAGCCGTCGCGGACGTCACCGTCGAGATGGTGCACGACCGTCAAAGCCCTGTCCGGCACCTTCCCGTATGCTTCGAGCGGTGCGGTCACGGCCGGCCCGCGGTACGGACGGTCGTCCACCTCGCGCCCCGTGCACACGCGCGTCGTGAGACTCTCGACCGCCTCGCGGCCGCCGACGGCGTCCACGTAGCGCGCGAGCACGAGGCTCAGAGTTGGAAGCTCGTCGCGCTCGGCACCGGACGCGGCGGCGGCACGTGCGAACAAGATGAGCGCGCAGAGTGCGAACACCACGATCCAGGAGATCCTGAGAGCCCTCACGGGATGTCCCCCTTTCTTCGGCAGAGCCGCTCCGGTGGGTTCTCTTCTCGCCGATTCGGAGTGGGGTCGGTAACTACGGCGGTCCCGGGAGCTTCAGGAGGCGGAAACACAGAAACCCCGGCCACTCCACGAGCTTCACGTAGTCGTCCGGGTCGGCTGCCTTGAACTCCTCGGTCGGTCGGGGCTCGACGACGCGCTCGATCGTGAACCCAGCGTCCGCGACCGCGTTCAGGAGCGCGGCGAGGGGACGCCGGTAGCTCCGCACCTCGACGGGCTTTCCGAACCCTCGCCACGTGCACCCGATGATCTCCGTCTCGAAGTAGTGCGTGAGGTGACGCTGGGTGAAGTCGCTGAACGGATGTTCCTTCGAGAAGACGAAGTGTCCGCCGTCCCGAAGCACCCGATGGCACTCGCCGAACAGACGTCCGAGGTCGCGAACGTAGTCGACGGAGAGTGCCGATAGAACGAGGTCGAAGGACGCGTCCGCCAGGAAGTCGACCGGCTCCTCGAGATTCGCCTGGATGAACTCCGCCCTCTGACCCACGCGCTCCCGCGCGAGCTCGATCATCCGCCGACTGACGTCGATCCCGACGACCTCGGCGCCGTGGTCGACGAGCCACTCCGCGTAGACACCCGGCCCGCACCCCGCGTCGAGGACGCGCTTCCCGGCGACGTCGGGCAGGAGCGCGAGCATCGCGGGCTTCTCGTAGTACGCGTTGTGCGCCTTCGTCTCGACCCGCGCCGCGAACTCGTCGGCCAGTTCATCGAAGGCCTCGGCACCCAGCGGCGCCTCCGTGTCGGTCCGTCGCGTCATGCCGCGTCCGTTCCCTCGGCCCGTTCGAAGTAGTACGCCACGAACTCGAAGTCGTCGTCCGGGTCGCCGAAGTAGTCGACGTGATCCTCTCGAAACCCGTCGGCGTTCTCGTTCGTCTCGCCGCGCCACAGGCGCTCTGGAATCGCGTCCCACCGGCAGAGCTCCATCGCGACGATCCGGATCGTCACCCGGCTCACGAGCTTGCTGTCGTAGACCTCGTAGTACTCCCCCACTACGAGCGCGTCGTTGTACTCGTCCTCCTTGACGTCGACCTCGTCGAGCGCGACGACGCTCGCGGTCTTCCGACCGTCGACGATCTGCTCGACGAGCGTGTCGGACACGAACTGCATGCGTCTGCGGGGTCGGTTCATTCTCCCACCACCTGCTCTCCTCTCAGGATCGCGTACATGTAGAGATCGCAGAACCGGCCGTTCCAGAACACGCGCCCACGGAGGAGTCCCTCGCGCTGGAATCCCACCTTCTCGAGGACGCGCATCGACGCCTCGTGCTCGCTGTGGACCGTGGCCTGGAGCCGGTGCGTGTCGGTCCCATCGTAGAGGAACCGCACGACCTCTCGCAGCACCTCGGTCATGAGCCCGTGGTTCCAGTGCGCCTCGTCCAGGTGGTAACCGATCATGCCGAGGTACTGCCGCAGGTAGGCGTACTTGATGTGACCGATGAGCCGGTCCTCCCCGCGGAGGAATATCCCCCAAGTG
>JALGVN010000172.1 GCA_025774645.1 bacterium | reverse complement strand
GTTCGCGCAGACGAGGCGCATGACCTCGCTCTTCTCCGGACGGATCCTCGTGTCCTTCGAGACGATCGTCGCATTCGGGTTCATCTGGTCGACGATCTTCCTCGCAAGATCCCCGATCGTGATCGCGCGTCCGTTCCCGACGTTAGTCGTCTCGCCGAGCGCGCGGTCCGAGCCGCTCACGGCGACGAACCCGCGCACCGTGTCCTCGACGAACGTGAGGTCGCGCTCCGGGTCGAGCGCACCGAGCTCGACGGTGTCGCTGCCCGAGACGAGCTGAGAGATGATCGTCGGTATGACGGCGCGCGCCGACTGGCGCGGGCCGTAGGTGTTGAACGGACGGATGGTCGCCACCGGCACTTCGAAGCTCCGGTAGTAGCTCTCGGCGAGCTTGTCCGCCCCGATCTTGGTCGCACTGTAGGGCGACTGACCCTGGAGCGGGTGGTCCTCGTCGATCGGGACGTAGAGCGCGGTCCCGTAGGCCTCGCTCGTCGAGGTGTGCACCATCCGCGGAACGTCGTGGCGGCGCACGGCGTCGAGCACGTTGATCGTGCCGATGACGTTCGTCGCAACGTAGCTCCGCGGCGCGGTGTAGCTGTAGGGGATGCCGATGAGCGCGGCCAGGTGGAAGACGCAATCGCATCCGCGAACCGCGTCGTCGACCGACCCGGAATCCTCCACGTTACCCATGACCACGGTGACGCGCTCGAGCTCGGCGGGCGTCAGGAACCTCAGGTTCCCCCAGTCGTTCCTGCTGTTGTAGTGCACGAACGCCCGGACGCGCGCGCCTCCTGCCGCAAGGTATCCGGCCAGGTGGCTCCCGATGAACCCTCCAGCGCCGGTGACGAGAACTTCTCTGCCTTCCCAGATCATGTGTGTCTCCGTGCGTGTCGGTCGTGCCGTGTTGGTCGGTCGCTGCGTGTGCGTCAGCTCCCGCGCGCGACGTCCTCGTAGATCCCGACGAGCGCCTCGAGGTTCTCCCCCGCTTCTTCCCTGGCGTCCGCGCCGTCCGCACGTCCCGCCGAGAGAGCCGCCTCGAGCTTCTCCATCATATCCGGAACCTCGCCCTTCCGGTAGAGGATTACGCCCTCCGGCCGGAACGGCGTGTCGCTCGCGACCGTCGGGAGTCCGAGCGAGAGGGCCTCGCGCACCGACATCGAGTCCCCGTCGACGAGCGTGCTCCGGAGGAACGCGTCCGAGCGCGCGAGGAGCGCGACGAAGCTCGGGATGTCGCGCGCCACGAGCACGTGCTCCGCGAGCCCCTCCTCCTCGATCGCCCGGTCGAGCTCTTCCTGGTACGCGGAGTTCCCGTACCGGGTCATCACGATGACGAACCCGACCTCGGGGTGCTTCCCGCGAAGCCCCGCGACGCCGCGGACCGCGCCGACGAGGTCGTACTCGGCCGACGCCGCGCCCGTCGTGCTCACGACCGGAGATCTCGACTCGACGAACCGCTCGACGTCTTCCAGCAGCGGCCCCGCCGCCTCGGCGTCGAACGGGAACGTGTTGCTGATCCTCCGCATCGGTCTTCCGGGCGCGAGCTTCGCGACCGCCCGTTCGATCTCCTCGTTGCACGGCAGGAGCATCGCGGCCTTCGACAGAGCAAACCGGGCGAAGCTCCGCTTGCCCCCGCGAAGGGACCCCACGAACTCGGCGAACGCTCCGCCGACGAACGAGACGACCATCTTCCTTCGCGTCATCCCCGCGAGGACGAGGCAGACCGACGCCATCCAGAACGAGCGGTAGCTCGACGAGAGGACGTGGAAGACGTCCCCCTCGGAGCCAGCGAGCGCGCGCCACAGCTGCCAGACCTCGTGGACGCGGTTCGAATCGTCGAAGTCGACGACCCTCTCCCCCGTGGGACTCCCGTGGCCGAGGTTCCAGATTGTTACGGGGAGACCCGCAGCGCCCAGGGCCGACTCCATCTGAGCCATGAGCGTCGCCACGCCGCCGTACGGAGGCGGGTAGTGGCCGATCAGCGTGACCCTGGTCGCCATCGTCTGCTCCCGGCCGCGGACCTCGGGCCGCTAGTAGAGCTTGAGGACCTGCCGGGTCCTCATGGACTCGACGGCCCTGAACGTCGCGAGCATCCCCGCGTAGATCTCGCCGAACGGGATCGGCGAGGGCTTCCCCTCCCTCACCGCCTCCAGGAACGCGGCCATCATCCGCGGCTGCCCCTTGTTCTGGCCGGCGAGCTTCTTCGACGAAGGCTTGCCGGTCCCGTAGATCTTGAGTTCCTTGAAGTCGGTGAGCGCGCCGGTCGTGCCCGCGCGGTTGATCTCGATGTACTCCTTCGGGAGCCCCTTGGAGCCGTTCGCGAAGTACGAAACGGTTCCGATCGAGCCGTTCTCGAACCTGAGCGTGATCGCGACCGTGTCCTCGAGGTGCGACGGTTCGTCCATGACGGCCGCGCTGACCTCGACGGGGAGCGAACCGTTCATGAAGATGAGGTAGTCGACGAAGTGGCACGCCTCTCCGACGATCCTGCCGCCGCCCACGTCGGGGTCCTGCATCCAGTGGTCCGCGGGCATCGCCCCGGCGTTCACGCGGTAGAGCATCGACATCGGCCCCTCACCGACGGCCGCCTTGAGGGCGGTCGTCAGAGGCGAGAAGCGGCGGTTGTACCCGACCATCACCACGCCGGCCTTCCCCTCGGTCGCGATGCTCTCGTACGCGGACGCGATCTCGTCGAGCTCGCCCACGTTCAGGCAAATCGGCTTCTCGACGAAGACGTTCCGTCCTGTCGTGAGCGCCTTGAGCGCGTACCTCGCGTGGGAGTCGTGCCGCGTCGCGACGAAGACCGTGTCGATCGAGTCGTCGTTCCAGATGGCGTCCACGTCGGACGTCGCGATCTCGAACCCGTAGCGGTCGGCGACCGACCTGCCGCCCGTCCCCGTCGCCGTCATGACGGCGCGGAGGACCGTGCCTTTGCCTGCGAGCTGCGGGAGGAGGTTCCCCTGCGCGTAGCTCCCGGCGCCGATGAACGCGACCACGGGCTTACCGGACGCGCGCGTCCCCGCGACCTCAACGGTCACGCCGGGCTCGCGCTTCTCGAAGTCGTACTCGATGACGATGCCCAGGAACGGCTCGTCCTTCCCGAGGATCATGTCGTACGCGTCGGCCGCCTCGTCGAGCTTGAACGTGTGGGTCGAGACGTAGCCGATGTCGATCTTCCCGGAAATCAGAAGCTCCTGGAAGGCCTGCATGTTCCGGTTCTCGGTCCACCGGACGTAGGCGGCCGGGTAGTCGATCCCCCGCTCCTCGTAGAGCGGGTCGTAGCGACCCGGGCCGTAGGAGCAAGAGAGCCTGAGGTCGACCTCCTTCTTGTAGTAGGTGTCCTGGTCGAACCCCGTGCCGATCCACCCGACGATGACGACCTTGCCCTTCCTTCTGGCGAGCGCGCCCGCGAGGTTGATGGGCCCTTCGCTCTCGGTCCCCGCCGTGATGAGCACGGCGTCGGCCCCGATCCCGCCCGTCAGTTCGCCGATCTTCTCCTCGAGCCCCGGCTCGTCGGTCGTGAACGCGGCGTCGACGCAGTGCTTCAGTGCGAACTCCACGGCCGACGGCACGACGTCGATGCCGATGACGCGCACGCCGCTCGCCTTGAGCATGAGGCACGTCAGGTGCCCGATCAGGCCCAAGCCGATGACGACGGCGGTCTCGCCGAGCCTGAGGTCGGCCTGGCGGATGCCCTGGAGCGCGATCGCCCCGACGGTGTTGTACGACGCGTCCTTCATGTTCGCCCCGGACGCGAGCTTGACGCACAGGTTCGCCGGAACCGCGTCGTACTCCGCGTGGTTCGCGTAGTCCTTGCCTCCGCACGCCACGAGGTCTCCCGGGCCGAACCCCTTCACGTCCGGCGCCACCTCCACCACCTCCCCCGCCGCGCTGTACCCGAGAGGCGAGTGCGCGTCCAGCTTCTTCATGACGTCGCGGTACGTCTGAACCGGCCCCTTCTGCTTCACGGTCTCGATGACCTGCTTGAGGTCCTTCGGCCGCGAGCGGGCCTTGCCGACGTAGCTCATCCTCGCCGTCGTCACGGTACCCGACTCCGTCCCCGCGCTGATCACCGAGTAGTGCACCCGCACGAGGACCGTTCCCGGCGCGAGGACCGGCACCGGCACGTCAAGGATCTGGACCTTCCCGTCCTTGAGTTTCTGAGTCAGTTGCTTCATGCCATTCCTTTACGTTCGGAGTTTCGCCGGCGCCTCTTCGGGCGCCCCGTTCGACCTCATCCTGTTCACAACGAACTGCACCTTCCCCGTGCCGGACATCTCGAGCTCGGTGTCCCGCACGCATCGTATCTCCATCTCGCCGGACACGAGGTGTCCCATCTTCTCCTCGAGGATCGCGCTCGCCGCTGCGATCGCTTCCTCGTCGGCGTCGAGGTGGATCACGATCGTCCGCTCGTCCACCTGTTCGATCTGGGAACGCCTCACACCAGGCAGGTCCTTGAACACGAGCGTCAGCGCGGCCGGAGCGATCCTCCGGCCCGACGGCGTCTCGAGCCAGTCGCCCGCGCGCGCGACGACGGGTCTCATGATCGGGAGCGTCCTGCCGCAGGGACACGTCTCGTCGTGCGCGACCTCGATGACGTCACCGAGGTCGAAGCGAATGAGCGGCATCACCCGGTTCGTGAGCGTCGTGACGAGCGCCGGTTCGCTCAGCGTGAGCCTGTCGAACTGCCCCCCGACGAATCCGTCGACGATCGACAGGTGGAACCGCCCCTCCTCGCACTGCGAGGCGGAGACCACGCGCTCGGCGCAGCCGTAGAGTCCCACGATGGGCGCGCGGAAGACGCGTCCCACCAGTTCGCGCTGGTGCTCGTGCATCACCTCGCTCGAGTACCAGACGGCGCGCGGACTCCACTCGAGCGTTCGCCCCGCCTCGCTCGCGAACGCCGCGAGGATCTCGAGCGACGACGGGTATCCCATGAGAAACGCGGGACGCCGCTCTTCGAGGACGTCGAGGTATGCCTGAGCGTTCTCGCGGTTCAGGTGCCACGTCGAGAGATAGAGACGCCGGTCGACCCACGAGACCCGCCACGGCTTCCGGGGGTCGGTCTGTGAGAGCGGGACGATCGCCTCCCCGACGAGCCGCGCGATCCAGTCGCCGCGCCGGTAGCCCGACCAGACGTTCCGCCTCCACCAGAGGGCGTCCATGTCGGTGAACGTCTTCTCGTGCATCCACGTCGTGAACGGCGTGCCGGTCGTCCCCGAGGTCTTCGTCTTCACGATCTTGCCGGGGCCGGGGTCGCGCGAGAGGAACGACTCCGGGTTCTCCTTCACGTCCTGCTTCGTCACGACGGGGAACTCGGTGAGGAGCTTGTAGGCGTCGGACGACGGGTCCTCGAGATGCGAGAGGAGCGAGGTCAGGGATTCGTACCGCGGCACGGTCCTGACGGCGTGGATGAGGACCCCGCGGAGCTCCTCCTCGACGCGCCGGATCTGTTCCTCGCGGGGCATCCGCTCGGTCGGGGCGACCTCGGCGAGGTATCTGTTCCACGCGGCGATGCGCCCGCGGTTCCGGAACCCGAAGAGGTTCAGGGCCAG
>JALGVN010000171.1 GCA_025774645.1 bacterium | reverse complement strand
CGGTCTACCGCGAGCGGGCGCTCGGGTTCTCCATCGGCCGACGCCTCGGTTCGGGTCTCGTTCCGTGGGTGACCGTCCGCGTCCTCGGCATCGGCGCGGACGGGCTCGCGGATCTCTGGACGATCGGCGTCGACGCGGGAGTGAGGAGCCGCGTTCTGGGGAGGCTCATCGTCGGCGCCGCCTTCGAGAACCTGAACGACCCCGTGATCGGGAGGTCCGGGATCGCGAGGTCGGCCCGCTTCTCGCTCGGGCTCGCGCTCGACGCGGCCGCGATCGAAACGTCGATCATCTCTGAACCCGGGTTCCCGTTGTCGACCACGGTCGCAGCCGAGGCCGCCGTGTCACCGTGGCTGTGTTTGCGCGCCGGTGTCGGCACGGAACCCGGTCGCTTCGGGTTCGGTGTCGGGATCGGGAAGCGCGGCGGTTCACCCGTCCCCGTCGTCGATGTCGCATGGCAGTGGCACCCCGTACTGGGGGCGAGTTCCTTTGTCTCGTTGTCGATCGGTCCGTAACCAGCGGGCCCTGGGGACGAACGCTCTTCACGCGGCCGTTTGCGCCGCGGGGATCCTCCTGAGTGCGGCCGCCCCGCCCGTGGCTCGCTGCGACGAGGGTGCCGTCCCGGATCCATCGATCTTCGATGAACCCTTCTTCGTGCCCGAGACGGATGCGACCCGGATCGAAGGGGTCGCCTGGGGCTCCCTGCTCGATCTCGAGGCGGCGCTGAGAACGGCGGCGGTCTTGAGGGCGAACCCGATCGACGTGAACGCCGCGAGCCTCCAGGAACTCCTGAGCATCCCGTTCCTCGACCCCGCGTCGGCGGCGAGGATCTTCGCGCATCGAGCAGAGCACGGGGCGTTCGCTGCCCTGGAGGACATCAGGGCGGCGGGGGTCGACTCGCGGACCCTCGAGTCGGTGCGTCCGTACGTGTTCGTCAGACCGCCGGGTGGTTCGCTGCCGGGGGCGGCAGCTGAAGGGCCCGAGGCGCCGGCACCCGCGTTCGCTTCGTGGTCGCTCAGGGTGCGGGCGAGGCTCGAGCACGACGAGCGCGACCCGTACACGGTTCGGGGTGGCCTCGCGCACCGCAGCGGGAGCTACGCACGGTTCAGGGCGGAGCTCGCGTCCGGCATCTCCTTCGGACTCGCTTGCGAGCGGGATCCAGGGGAGGCGCGGCTGCTCGACCACGCGGTCTTCTTCGTCACGTGGGAGAACCCGGAGCAGCCTGGCCTCCGGGTCGGCGCGGGTGACTTCTCTGTGGCGTGGGGACACGGTCTCGTTGCGGCGGGCGGCGGGTTCACGTCGCCGGGAGCGTATCCACGTACGCGCGACAGGATCCGCGGATACGACGGGGCCGGTGAAACGGCGCCACGCCGGGGGGTCTATGTCGACGCCTCACGCCGGCACGTCCGGGTCATCGCTCTCTACGCGCGGACGCGCCTCGACGCGACGATCGACGAGCGCGGTCGTGTGAGCGCCTTGCGCTCCACGGGATTCCATCGAACGGAGGGAGAGCTGGCCGCTGCCGGCGCGCTCACCGAGTCCATCCTCGGGGGGAGAGCGGCGGTCCTCCTTGGCGAGGGGCCGGAGATCGGGTGCTCGCTTCTCGGGTTCGGCTACGATCCGCCCTTCGCGCTGGGCGACTTCGAACGACAGCGCTTCAGGTTCGCCGGCGATGAGCTTGTCGTCCTAGGCGCCGACGCCCGTGTCGACCGCGGGACGTGGCGCGCCGGAGCCGAACTCGCGGGCACGACCGACGGTGGCCGCGCCGCGATCGCCTGCGCGCGCGTTCGCTCCAAAGGAACGAAGGTCGCGTTCGGATTCGGGTACCTCTCGCGGGACTACTGGTCCCCGCTCGGGGCGGGAGTGCCGGGGTTCGGAGGCGGCTCGAACGGAGCCGTCGCGTGGCTGCGCGTCGACTACCGCGCGACCCCGACCGCCAACGTCTGGGTCGAGGGGTCCGTGGCCGGCCGACCGTGGCGCTCGTATCACCTGGACCTGCCGGATCGGTCCAGCGCGCTCGGAGGAGGTGCGGTGCTCACGTTCGACAGGCTCGGACGCCTCGTCGCGGAGACACGCCTCCGCTCGCGCACCGTCGAGACCGGAGCGCCGGAGTCGACTGGCGAGGAGTCGGTCCGGAGGACGAAGCTCGAGCTCCGGACGCGAGGGAGGCCGGAGGTCCGCCTCACGGTGTGGAGGACGTCTGAGACGCTCGATCGCAGAGAAACGGGCACGCTCTCCGCGGTCGGCGTGCGTGTCACGGAGGAACTTGGCGAGCGATGGACGGTCGATGCCGGGATTACCGCCGTGGCGACGACGGGCGGCGTTCCCTCGATCGTGCAGTACGAGCCACGTCTGCCGGGGGAGTTCGGGCTCGCGACCTTGAACACACCGGGAGCGAGGTGGTATATTCGCGCACAGGCAGGGCTCTTCTCGGGAGTGGGTCTCACCTTTCGACTGGCGGGCGGGCCCGGACGGGACACGTTCGAGTTCGCCGTTGGGTTCGACGCAAGGGGCATACGATGAGCGACACGACAACACGGAGCGGCGCTCTTGTCGAGAGCGACAGGACGTACGCTCCACACGAAGCTGTGCTCGAGGCGTCTCGGTGCCTCATGTGTGAGGATCCGCCGTGCAACCGCGGGTGTCCCGCCGACGTCGACGCGCGGCGCTTCATCCGGAAGATCCGCTTCGGGAACTTCCTGGGGGCGAGCAGGCTGATTCGGGAGGCGAACCTCCTCGTCGGAATCTGCGGCCGTCTCTGTCCTCAGGAGATCCTCTGCATGGAACACTGCACCCGCGCGGAGCTCGACTCGCCGATCGACATCGCCGGCCTGCAGAGGTTCGCCGGTGACGTCGAGCTCGGGACGCTCGCGCCTCTGCCGGAGATGGCCGACGAGCGTGGGGAGAGGGTCGCGGTTCTCGGCTCGGGGCCCGGTGGGCTGGCGGCGGCGGTGGAGCTCAGGAAGGCGGGGTATCGGGTCGACGTCCTGGAGCGGTCCGGAACGGCGGGCGGTCTTCTCACGCGAGGGGTCCCGCCTTTCAGGCTCGACCGTTCGTTT
Organism: bacterium; assembly: GCA_025774645.1. Lineage (GTDB taxonomy): Bacteria > Joyebacterota > Joyebacteria > Joyebacterales > Joyebacteraceae > JALGVN01. The sequence goes on along the minus strand of JALGVN010000171.1, from coordinate 2,499 downwards.
GCGGAGAGCGAGCTCGAGTACGCGAAGCGCGTGGGCGCGAACGTGCTTCCCGGCAGGGGAGACGCGAATCCGGCCGAGCTTCTGGAGTCCGGATACGATGCCGTCCTCGTCGCGGTCGGTCTCTGGAAGCCCTACAAGATCGGGCTGCCCGGCGAGGAGCTCGATGGCGTGCTGGTGGCGAGCGATCTCCTCGCGTCTGTCGCCGACGGCGAGCGCCCTGATCTCGGGAAGCGTGTCGTCGTCATCGGAGGCGGTAACGTCGCGATCGACGCGGCGACGACCGCGCTCCGGCTCGGAGCGGAGCGGGTCGACCTGTGCTGCCTCGAGTCGCACGACGAGATGCCGGCATTCCGGTCGGAGATCGAGACAGCTCAGGCGGAGGGCATCGAGTTCCACACGCGGACGATGCCCGCCGCCATCGTGGGCGAAGGCGGGAAGGTCGTCGGGTACGAGGGATTCGGGATCCGCTGGAAGGAGCCCGGGCTTCTCGTGCCGTCGAACGCCGAGAAGATCCATGGCACCGAGTTCAGGCTCGCCGCGGACTCCGTGATCGAAGCGATCGGCCAGAGCGGCGGGGACCGCTACGACGGGGTCGAGACGGACAGGCGCGGCATCGTAGCGGTCGACCCAGACACGATGATGACCTCCCGCACCGGCGTGTTCGCGTGCGGCGATGTGACGAGCGGCGGAGCCACGGTCGTCCAGGCGGTGGCGGAGGGCAAGAAGGCCGCCGAGGGCGTGGACCGGTACCTCCGGGCCCGTGAAGACGGCACGTCGGAAGGGGGCGATCGCCGATGAAGAAGCCGAATCTCGCGGTAGAGTTCTGCGGCGTGAAGTTCCCCAATCCGTTCGTCCTCGCGGCGGCGCCTCCCACCGACAGCGCGGAGATGATCGCGCGGGGCTTCGACGCCGGGTGGGGCGGAGCGGTCGTGAAGACACTCGGACTCGAGCACGTCGAGGTGAACCTCGTCTCGCCGATGATGGCGGGGCTCGCCTACGAGGACAAGAACCTGATCGGCCTTGAGAACATCGATCTCATCTCGAACAGGCATCTTCCGGAGGTTCTCGACGAGGTCTCCGATCTCAAGAAGCGGTATCCGGAGCAGGTCCTCATCGTGAGCATGATGGCGGGCACCGAGGACGAGTGGAAGGAGATCACGCGGCGCGTGCAGGACGCGGGTGCCGACATGATCGAGTGCAGCTTCTCCTGCCCGCACGGCATGCCCGAGCGGGGGATGGGCTCGGCGGTCGGCCAGAGTGCGGAGCTCACGTTCGAGCGCGCGAAGTGGGTGGTCGAGGCCGCGAGCGTCCCCGTGCTCATCAAGCTCACGCCGAACGTGACCGACATCCGCCCGATCGCGGAGAAGGTGAAGGAGGCCGGCGCCGCGGGCATCACCTGCATCAACACGGTGAAGGGACTCCTCGGGTTCGATCTCGACACGTTCGCGCCGATACCCAACGTTGACGGGAAGTCGACGGCCGGCGGGTACTCCGGGCCCGCGATCAAGCCGATCGCGCTGCGGTTCGTTTCGGACGTCGCCAAGGACGTCGGGATCCCCGTGGCCGGGGTAGGTGGCGTGGTGACGTGGAAGGACGCGGCCGAGTTCCTTCTGGCCGGAGCCGAGATCGTCCAGGTCTGCACGGCCGTCATGCGGTACGGGTACGACATCGTCGAGGAGCTCATAGAGGGCCTCGGGTACTACCTCGAGGACAAGGGTCTCGAATCACCTGCTGACCTCATCGGCCGCGGGCTCCCGAACATCGTGAGCCACGAGGCGCTCTCGCGCGACTACAAGGTGGCCGCGTCGATCGATGAGGACCTCTGCGTCGGCTGCGGCGCCTGCATCGTCGGCTGCAGGGACGGGGGGCACCAGGCGATCGAGTTCCAGGCGGAGGCGGCAGGCCCCGACGGCGAGCGGATTCCGGCGGTCGACGACGAGAAGTGCATTGGATGCGGGTTCTGCAGGACGGTGTGCCCGGTCACGGGTTGCATCCTCATGAAGGAGCGGGAAGACGAGGCCTGACGAACTGGTGGTTTGCGGCCCGAACAGCCACAGACGCGGCCCGGGGTGCTCCCGGGCCGCAGTCTTGTCAGGAAAGGCCCTACCGCCGGTGCATCTTGCCACGCATTGTTTCATGTGCTATGATGCGCCCTTCGGCTTTCATGGAGCGTGCGTGACCCCGCCGCCGGGCCTGCAAGCTGGGCCGGGCGAAGGGAGCCCGGATGGGTTATCATTGTAGCGAGCGGGCAGGGGAGCCCGCCCGCGACGTTGGGGTTTGCCCTGGTGGCGCGACGAACGCGCGTGTGGCTGAAGAGAGCGAATCGAAGATCGTGAGAATGCCTCCCATCATATGGTCGCTTGCCGTTCTTGCGCTGGCTGCCGGCGCCGCGACGGGGCAGCTCCCGTCCGGGGGAGCCCTCGCTGAGGGCGGTTCCGGAGTCCCGCTCGCCCCGACCGCACCGACCCTCACGGCAGAACCTGTCTTCACTCAAGGCCT
>JALGVN010000170.1 GCA_025774645.1 bacterium | reverse complement strand
ATCCCGGGGCTCCTGGGGCTCCTTCTCTACGCGCGCTTCTTCCCCAAGATCGCATGGGTGGGGCGATGGCCGCTCGGGATCTACGTCGGAGGCTACGCGGGTCTCGGCATCTCGCCGGTGATGCAGGCGCGCGTCATCGATCAGATGCGGGCCGCTTCGTCGCCTCTGCTGGGCGTGCCTGACCCCTTCGCGGCGATGACGAACGCCGCGCTCGGCGTCGTCGTCTTCCTGGCACTCTCGTACTTCCTCCTCATGAAGAGACACCTTGCTACCCGCGGCACCGCCGTCGCGATCGGCGTCGTCGTTCTGTCGGCCGTCGCGGGGTACGGCGGGTACGTGGTGCTGTCGGTGCTCTCGGCTCAGGGCGTTGTGTCGATCACGAACATCCTCCTGGTCGTCGGGCTCCTCGGCACGCTGGCGTACTTCTTCTTCTCCATGAAGCACAAGGGGCTCCTGGGCGGCCTCGCCCGGATCGGCATCGTGTTCCTGATGGTCGGGTTCGGCGCGTCGTTCGGCTACACGGTCATGTCGAGGATCTCGCTCCTCATCGGCAGGGTGAGCTTCCTTCTCTCAGACTGGCTGCACCTGATCTAGTGTCACTCCGCCCGTCGGGCGGCAGATCCTCGTCACGGATGCGCGCTTCGATGATGAGAGCATCTCTCGCAGTTCTCTCCGTACTAATGGTAGCCCTCTCATTCGGCTGGGCGTCGGCTCAGGACGAGTCCGTCACCGACGAGGCGGGGCTCCCACATCCCGTCGCGTTCCCTCCGGCCCCGCCGCGGGACCTCGCGGCCGCCGACTTCGTGGACAACAACGACGCCGGCGACAAGATCGAGCTCACGTGGGTGCTCTCTCCGGACGACGGCGCCGAGGAGGCGAACGTCGCCGGCTACTACCTCTGGCGCTCCGAGTCTCCAGGCGCCCGTGGCGACACGCTCGCCTTCGTCGGTGCCGGAACGACGGACTTCGTCGACGACACCGCGGTTCCCGGGGTTCCCTACTACTACAGCGTCACGGCCACCGACGGGACTTCGCTCTCGGACGACGCGACGTTCGGGCCGGTCTCGGGCAGGCGCAACTGGTTCACCGTGAGCCGCCTGGCAGTCCTCGTGCTCGCGGGGATCTTCTTCGCGCTCGTCCTCACGTTCACGAGGCTCGCCGAGAGGGGCGCCAAGCTCTTCGTCCGGCGCATCCCCGGTCTGAACGCGATCGAGGAGGCGGTCGGGCGCGCGACCGAGATGGGGAGGCCGGTCCTCTACGTGCCGGGCATCGGTGAGATCGACAACATCATGACCATCGCATCGCTGACGATTCTGTCGCACGTCGCGAGGATCACGGCGCGCTACGAGACGCCGCTCATCGTCCCGACGGCGCGCGCGGTCGTGATGTCGGCGGCGGAAGAGGTCGTCAAGGAGGCCTACGCGGCGGAGGGTAAGCCCGACGCCTACAACCCGGACAACATCCGCTACCTCTCGGACGCCCAGTTCGCGTTCGCGGGGGCGGTGAATGGGATCATGCTCCGGGAGCGGCCGGCCGCGAACCTCTACCTCGGGGCGTTCTGGGCGGAGTCGCTGCTTCTCGCGGAGACGGGTTTCGAGGCGGGGGCCATCCAGGTTGCGGGGACGGCGATGGTCTCGCAGCTCCCGTTCTTCGTGACGGCGTGCGATTACACGCTCCTCGGCGAGGAGCTCTACGCGGCGAGCGCGTATCTGTCGCGGGAGCCCAAGCTCCTCGGCGGGCTCAAGGGCTCGGACTGGATGAAGATCGTCACGATCGCTCTCATGGCCATCGGCATCATCATGAGCATCGCGGGCGCGGACGCGTTCGTCGAGTGGTTCCACACGAACTAGCGGAGTGATGTTGTGAGAAGAGAGATCCCGCTCGCGATCACGTTCCTGATCGGCGTCTTCATGCTCGTCGACTTCTTCGTCCCGCACACGGCCGTGACCACGTCCGCGGACGAGCTGAAGCAGTGGGGGATCATCGTGATCGCCGCGTCGATCCTGCTCGGGATCGGGAACCTCGTCAGGGTCCACTCGAAGAAGATCGCGCGACGGAACGAGGGGTGGGGCTACAGCATCATCACGCTCACGGTCATGGCGGTGATGCTCTGGCTCGGGCTCTGGCCGGGCGCGCACCTCGGCCCGAACGAGATGATCGGTACCGTCGAGCAGGGGACGCCGTTCAACTGGATGTTCCTTTTCATGCAGGTGCCCCTCCAGAGCACGATGTTCTCGCTCCTGGCGTTCTTCATCGCGTCGGCCGCGTACCGCGCGTTCAGACTCCGGTCGGCCGAAGCGAGCCTGCTCCTCATCGCGGCGATCATCGTCATGCTCGGGCGCGTTCCCCTCGGACAGCTTCTGACGAGGAATCTGCCGGAGCATGCGCAGCTCCCGTGGATCACGGAGACGATCATGGCGTATCCGAACATGGCGGCGTTCCGCGGCATCCTGATGGGCGCCGCGCTCGGCGTGATGGCGATGGGCCTCCGCATCATCCTCGGGATCGAGAGGTCGTACCTCGGCGGGGAGAAATAGGGGAGAAGCGGAACGGATGGCGAGGGGATTCAACATACGGAGCATCGACCGCAGGATCATCTTCGTGCTGATCTTCGTGGCCGTCGCGATCCCGCTCATCAAGCCGATGGGGCTTCCCATCGGCGTCTCGCCGCCCGTCCAGTCGCTCTACGACGCGGTCGACGCGCTCCCGCCGGGCACGATCGTCATGCTTGGCGGCGACTACAGCCCCGACAGCATGCCTGAACTCCAGCCGATGACGATCGCGTTCCTGAGGCACGCGTTCAAGAAGGACCTCCGGGTCGTCATCACGTGCCTCTGGCCGGCCTCTCCTCCGCTCATCGAGGCCGCCCTGACTCCGCTCGTCGAGGAGTTCGGCAAGGAGTACGGCGTCGACTACGTGAACCTGGGGTACATGACCGGCGGACCGGTGACGATCCTCGGGATGGGCAACAGCATCACGGGCACCTTCCCCCGGGACTACTACGGGACGCCCGTCGGCGAGATTCCGCTCATGGACGAGGTCTCGAACCTGAGCGACGTCGCCCTCGTGATGGAGGTCTCTGCAGGGACCCCTGGGACGAGGGAGTGGGTCCAGCAGGCGGTGAGCAGGTTCGACGTGAGGCTCGGGTCGGGAACGACGGCGGTCGGCGCACCGAACTTCTACCCGTACGTGTCGAGCGGCCAGCTCATCGGTCTTCTCGGTGGCCTGAAGGGCGCGGCCGAGTACGAGACGCTCGTCGGGGCGCCCGCGGACGCGACGAAGGGCATGGACGCGCAGTCGATCGTCCACGCGCTCATCGTCTTCTTCATCCTGTTCGGGAACGTGGTCTACTTCGTGAGCAAGCGCTCCGCCGCCGTCGCGGACGGGCGGAGCCGATCGTGAGGGTCGTGAGATGAGCTGGCTGCAGGAGTTCTTCACAGGGGCGCCCGGAACGACCACCGCCGTGGTCTGGGGCACGTGGGTCGGCGCGCTCCTCACGCTCTGCATCTACAGCTTCCTCTACAAGGACAACCCGTTCTACAAGTTCGCGGAGAGCCTGTTCGTGGGGATCGGCGCGGCGTACTGGCTCGCGATCCTCTACCACAACACGCTCAAGCCGAAGCTCTTCGTGGCTCTCTTCCCGGGCGACTCGGGTGAGCCGGTTCTCTGGTACCGGGTGTTCCCGGGCATACTCGCGATCTTCATGCTCCTCAGGTTCTTCCCGAAGCTCTCGTGGCTCTCGCGGTGGGCGCTCGCGTTCATCGTTGGCATGTACGCGGCCGTCAACCTGACCGGCTTCGCCCAGGCGGACTTCGTCGAACAGATCTACGCGACGATGACCACCCCGCTCACGGGGGGAGGGGTGCTCTCGTTCATCCTCAACCTCTCCGCGGTCGTCGGCGTCGTGGCAGTGCTCCTGTACTTCTTCTTCTCGAAGGAGCACAAGGGCGCGATGGGCGTCGCGGCCAAGATCGGCATCCTGTACCTGATGGTGGCGTTCGGCGCCTCGTTCGGATACACCGTGATGGGCCGCGTCTCCCTTCTTATCGGCAGGATGACGTTCCTTCTCCGGGACTGGCTGCACGTGATCGATTAGTCCCCGGAGTCCGTCCGCCGGGGCCGTCCAGGCCCACGATCAGCGAGGGCGGTCACACTGGTGGTGGGCCCCGCCCGGAGCAGACGCTCCGGGCTTTCGTGTGTGTGGGGATGCTCTCGTGGTGAGCTGGCGGTTCCTCGACACAGGGCACCGCGACGGTGCCTGGAACATGGCCGTCGACGAGGCGCTCCTTCTCGGCGTCGCTGCGGGGAGCTCGCCGCCGACGATCCGCGTCTTCGGGTGGGAACCGCCCACGGTCTCGACCGGGCGCTCGCAGGACGTCGCGGCGGAACTCGACCTCGACGCGTGCGCCGGAGCCGGGGTCGGTGTGGTGCGGCGTCCGACGGGCGGCCGCGCCGTCTTCCACGCCGGGGAGCTGACGTACGCCGTGGCCGCTCCCGCGGGCGCGCCGCCGCTCGGGAGCTCGATCATGGAGGACTACAGGGCCATCGCCGAGGGGCTCATCGAGGGCCTCTCGATCCTGGGCGTGACGGCCGACCTCGCGACGGTCGCGACCGACCCGCGCGGGGGAGAGGACGGACCGAGCCCCCCGTGTTTCGTGAGCGCCGGCCGATACGAGATCGTCGTCGCAGGGAGGAAGCTCGTCGGGAGCGCGCAGCGGCGATCGTCGGGGGCGGTGCTCCAGCATGGCTCACTCCTCACGGACGACACGCACCTCGGGCTGGCCGATCTCCTCCGGGTCCGGGATGAGAGTCAGCGCGAGACGATACGACGTTCTCTCCGCGCGAAGACGACCGACCTCGCGTCCGCGCTCGGTCACCCGGTCGAGTTCGATGTCGTCGCGCGTGCGATGCGACTCGGATTCGAGCGGGCGTGGAAACTGAACCTCGCTCACGGAACTCTCGACGGAGCCGAGTCCGAGGCGGCCGAGAGACTCGCAACTGAGTACCGAACGTGGCCTTAGACAGGGGAAAAACAGGTTGACAGCACTCAGACTCGGGTGTAGGATGCTCAGTAGAGGAGACGAGCGACCGGCCCTCGCCCAATCCCAGGGCGGAGGTGAGCGTATATGTGTGCCGGACAACCCCCGAGGAGAAGATGAGAGCATGAGACTACCGAGACCGCAGTCCCGGGAGAATGGACTCGCACGCGTGGCCGTCGCCTGCGCCCTCGTGGCGTTGCTCGCGGCGGTGCCGGCGTTCGGCCAGGGGTCCGGCAAGATCGCCGGTTCCGTCTCGGCGGCGGACACAGGGGGCCCGCTCGCGTGGGCGAACGTGTCGGTCCTTGGCACTCCTTACGGGGCGACCACCAACCAGGCCGGTGAGTTTGTCATCGACCTCGTGCCTATCGGTACCTACACCGTGCAGGCGAGCTTCATGGGCTACGCGTTCGAGAAGATACCGGATGTGGTGGTGGACGCGGATCGATCGACATCGATCACCTTCTCGCTGCAGCCTGACGTGATCACCCTCCAGGAGATCGTCGTCGTGGAGACGCGGCCGATGATCGAG
>JALGVN010000169.1 GCA_025774645.1 bacterium | reverse complement strand
CGAGGAGCTCTTCGCGCTTCCGGTCAACGAGGAGATCTCGCGAGCGCGCTATATCCCCGAGGCGGAGTTGGACCAGCTCGAGGCCATCGGGGGCCGCATCGAGCGCGAGATCCGCGGACTTGTCGAGCAGAAGGTCGGCGCGGAGGACGCAGGGTAGTAGCGTTCGCGGTCCGGAGGAGCCGCGCGAACACAGACAGCCATCGGACAACACGGGAGTCTCGACCGAGCGCATCACGGGGGAGCAGGCCATGGTGAAGGAGTACAGGACAGTCCAGGAGATCGCGGGACCGCTCATCCTGGTCGGCGGCGTTTCGGGAGTGAAGTACGAGGAGCTTGTCGAGGTCGAGCTTCCGAATGGAGAGGTGCGGCAGGGGAAGGTGCTCGAGGTCAACGAGGACACGGCGCTCGTGCAGCTCTTCGAGGGCGCGTCCGGCGTCTCCGTCGAGACCGCGCGGATCCGCTTCCTCGGCCGAGGACTCGAGTTCGGGCTCTCTCGCGACATGCTCGGCCGCGTCTTCGACGGCCTCGGTCGTCCGAAGGACGGGGGACCTCAGATCATCCCGGAGATCAAGCGCGACGTCGCCGGAGCCCCGATGAACCCGACCGCGCGCGACTACCCGAACGAGTTCATCCAGACGGGCATCTCGGCGATCGACGGGCTGAACACGCTCGTCAGGGGACAGAAGCTCCCGATCTTCAGCGGATTCGGTCTTCCGCACGCGGAGCTCGTCGCGCAGATCGCGCGTCAGGCAGCGGTGCTCGGGACCGAGGGGGAGTTCGCGGTCGTCTTCGCCGCGATGGGCATCACCTTCGAGGAGGCGGACTACTTCATCTCCGACTTTCGCCGGACCGGTGCGATCGACCGTGCGGTGCTCTTCGTGAACCTCGCGAACGACCCGGCGATCGAGCGGATCGCGACGCCGAGAATGGCGCTCACCGCTGCCGAGTACCTCGCGTACGACCTAGGGATGCACGTCCTCGTCATCCTCACCGACATGACGAACTACTGCGAGGCGCTCCGCGAGATCTCCGCGGCGCGCAAAGAGGTCCCCGGCAGGCGCGGCTATCCCGGCTATCTTTATACAGACCTCTCGACGCTCTACGAGCGCGCGGGCCGGATCATCGGGAAAGACGGTTCGATCACGCAGATCCCGGTGGTCTCCATGCCCGAGGACGACAAGACCCATCCGATCCCGGACCTCACCGGCTACATCACCGAGGGCCAGATCATCCTCGATCGAGGCCTGCACCGGAAGGGCATCTACCCGCCGATCAACGTGCTGCCGTCCCTCTCGCGTCTCCGCGACAAGGGAATCGGCGAGGGCAGGACGCGCGAGGATCACGCCAACCTCGCGAACCAGCTCTTCGCCGCGTACGCGCGCGGCAAGGAAGCGCAGGAGCTGGCCGTCATCCTCGGCGAGGCCGCGCTCTCTCCGGAGGACAAGGCGTTCTTCAAGTTCGCCGACGCCTTTGAGGAGCGCTACGTGCGGCAGTCGATCGATGAGAACCGGACGATCGAGGAGACGCTCACCCTCGGGTGGGAGCTTCTCGAGATCCTCCCGCTGTCGGAGCTCAAGCGCGTGAAGCCCGCGCAGATCGAGAAGTACCGGAAGACGAAGGCGCCGGCGGGGACCCCGGCCGAGTAGAGGCGAGTCGCCCCCGCGTCGGGGCGCGAGAGAGAACGTATGCGGATTCGAGCGAACCCGAACAGGATGCAGCTCCTGAGGCTCAAGCGACGCCTCGTCCTCGCGAAGCGCGGGCACAAGCTTCTCAAGGACAAACAGGAGGAGCTAATGCGTCGTTTCCTCGGTCTGGTGCACCAGGCCCGGTCGCTCCGCGAATCGGTCGAGGCCGAGCTCGCGCACGCCTACCGTGCGTTCATCTCGGCGAGGTTTGAGATGGACGCTCCGGCAATGGAGGCCGCACTCGCATCGTCGCGCCGGCTCGTCGAACTCCACGCCGACCGCGAGCAGGTGATGAACCTGAAGGTTCCGAAGTTCATCGTCGAGTTCCCCGCGGACGCGGAGTTCGGCTACGGATACCTCGAGACGACCGCGGAGCTCGACCGGGCGCTCGAGCTCTATGCCGCGATCCTCCCGAGGCTCCTCGATGTCGCCGAGAAGGAGAAGAGCCTGCAGCTCATTGCCGCCGAGCTCGAGAAGACGAGGCGCCGCGTGAACGCCCTCGAGCACATCCTCGTGCCGAGCCTCGAGGAGACGATCCGGTTCATCTCGGACCGTCTCAGCGAGCTCGAGCGGGAGACGGCGACGCGACTGATGAAGGTGAAGGAGATCGTGAGGGAGCACTAGCAGCCCGTACGCGCGAGAGAACGCATTCCGAGACGGGGTCCCCCACGGGGCCCCGTTCTCACGCGGCGCCGGAACCGCCTTGCTGATTGTCCTTCAGAAACCGGGTCACAGGACGTATAATGGAGGCCGTTCAGACCATTCGTGACGAAAGCAGGTTCTCGACCGAGCCTCTCGAACGGAGCGATCCGGGCGGAGACGAACGTCCGTGCTCCAGAAGGAGGAGAATCATGCAGTGCCGGATCAGCCGACCCTCGGCGACGGTGCTCGCCCTGCTCCTCGCCGCGTCCCTGTCGGCGGTGGCTACAGCCGCGCCGCCGGGGCAGTACGCATGCGAGCAGGACCTCATCGAGGTGATGTTCGACCGGGACTCCGAGGTGCGGCTCCGGAACCGCGGTCTGGTCGATCGGGCGACCGACGCTCTCGCCGGCGTCGACGAGACCCTCGCGCGACTCGACTGGCACGAGTGGCGCAGGGCCTGCGACGTGCCGGAGAGGCGGCTCGACGAGCTGCACGAGAGGGGAGAGGCGAACGGCAGGAAGCGGCTCTACAACATGAACAACATCTATCGGCTCCGCATTCCGCCGGGCGGCGACGTCTGGCAGCTGAGCCGCGAGCTGGAGGCCCTCCCGGGCGTCCACCTCGCGCGCCCCGTTCCACTTCCCACTCCACCACCGCGCCCCGACGACTACGAGTGGCAGCAGGGGTATCTCGATCCCGCGAGCGACACTCCCACCGGTATCAACGCGGAGTATTCGTGGACCCTCGCCGGAGGGGACGGCACCGGGGTCACCGTCTGCGACGTCGAGTACAGCTGGAACTACGACCACGCCGATATCACGAAGGCAGTGGGCTCGCAGATCATGTCGGACACGTCGGACCCCTTCAGCGATGAGAACCACGGGACGGCCGTGATCGGCGTCATGGTCTCCGACGACAACGGGTGGGGCACCACGGGGATCTGCAAGAGTTCAGGGCTTCTGACCGCCGGAACCTACTACGGCACGCCGACCCCGGAGTGGAACGTCGCCGGGGCGATCGCGGCAGCGACCGCCGCGCTGGAGGCAGGGGACGTGATCGTCCTCGAGCAGCAGTGGGACTACTACGGAGGCGGCACGTTCATCCCCATCGAGTGGTGGGGCGCCACCTATCCGGTGAGCCAGGGATACAGCAGCGTCTACATCGCGATCGAGACGGCTGTGGCGAACGGCATCCACGTTGTTGAGGCCGGCGGGAACGGCTCGGTCGACACCGGCGCCCTCACGTGGTACGGGGACTCCGGCGCGATCATCGTGGGCGCGGGCGGCGCCGGCGTCGGTCCGAACGCCGATCTCCAGCGACTCTCCTTCTCGAGCTACGGCGGTCGGTTCAACCTCCAGGGCTGGGGCGAGAACGTAGTGACGACCGGCTACACCGATCTCTACGACGACGACGGCGAGAACTACTACTACACGGCGATCTTCGACGGCACGTCGAGCGCGTCACCCGTCGTCGCGGGCGCGGTGGCCTGCTGCGTCGGGTACTGGAAGGGACTCGGGTGGGACGCGAGCCTCCTGACGCCGGCCACGCTGCGCTCGATACTCACTTGGAGCGGGACTCCGCAGAACTGGTCGGTCACGGGCCAGATCGGTCCGCGTCCGAACGTGCGCGCGGCGGACTCTCTCCTTGTTCAAGAGGATGTCGAGTGGGCCGACGCGTCTGCGCCCCCACACTCGAACGAGGGCGGGTCGAGCGGCGGCATCGCCTGGGGGGACTACGACGGCGACGGCGACCCGGACATCTACGTGTCGAGCTACTGGAACCCGAACAAGCTCTACCGAAACGACGGGGCCGGGAATTTCGCCGACGTGACGGCGAGCCCGCTGGACGATGCTTCGGGGAACACGGTGTCGGCGTGGGCGGACTACGACAACGACAACGATCTGGATCTCTATCTCGGGTGCGACGGGTACGCGAACAAACTCCTCCGAAACGACGGGACCGGAGGGTTCACCGACGTGACGGCTGGGCCGCTCGGCGACATACTGGGCGCGTCCTCGCTCGCCTGGGCCGACTACGACAACGACGGGAACGTCGATCTCTACATATGCAACTACGACGGGGCGAACGTCCTCCTCAAGAACGGCGGGGACGGCACGTTCTCGGACGCGACCACAGGCGGACTCGGAGACGCGACAGGTGACGGCGCCGTCGCGTGGGGGGACTACGACGACGACGGTGACCAGGACCTCTACCTCGCGAACGCATGGGCGGCGAACAAGCTCTTCCGGAACGACGGCGCCGGGAGCTTCACGGACGTCACCACCGGCCCCCTCGGCAACGCCGACTACGGCATCGCGGCGGCCTGGGGGGACTACGACAACGATGGCGACCTCGACATCTTCCTCGTCAACAACGGTCAGGACAACGTGCTCCTCAGGAACGACGGGGGGGCGACGTTCACCGACGTGACGAGCGGCCCGCTCGTCGGCCGCGGATACGAGTTCGGGTGCACGTGGGGCGACTACGACAACGACGGCGATCTCGATCTGTACGTCGCCATGGGGTACTGCTGCAACCAGCTCCTCAGGAACGACGGGGGCGACACGTTCGTCGATCACACGACAGGACCGCTTGGGGACGCCCAGGCGTACGGTCTCGGGACCGGGTTCGCGGACTACGACAGTGACGGCGACGTCGACCTCTACGTCGGGAACTCAGGTCCCTGGGACCTGAGTCGCCTGTTCAGGAACGAGGTCGGGAACGCGAACAACTGGATCCACGTGACCCTCGAGGGAACCGAGTCGAATCGCGCGGCGATCGGGGCACGGATTCGCATCGTCACCGGCCGCGGCTCGCAGATTCGCGAGGTGTCCGGCGGCTCCGGCTTCCGGTCGCAGGACTCGATGACCTCCGAGTTCGGACTCGGCTCGGAGACCGTGGTCGACAGCCTGATCGTGATGTGGCCGTCCGGGAATACCGACGTCCTGAACACGCTCGTCGCAAACCAGTTCGTTCTGATCACGGAGACGGGAACGTCGGTCGCGGAGAGCGATGGTGCGGCGTTCCGACTGTCGCCCAATGCGCCGAACCCGTTCACGCGCTCCACGATGATCCAGTATCGGATTCCAGAGGCTGCACGCGTGAGCCTCGAGGAGCGCACGGCGGGCGTCGACGAGGCATGGTGGGACGGTCGTGACGACAGCGGGCAGGGTGTGGCTTCGGGCGTCTACTTCTATCGGATTGAAGCGGGCTCGCACGTCGAGAGCCGGCGGATGGTGCTGTTGAAGTAGTATCATCACAATTGAGGTTTGGAAGAGGCGGACAGGACTGGTCCCGTGCCGGGACGCGAGACGACGGATCGGACGAAAGAGACGGCCGGACGTTCCGGACGAGTTCCCCGCTTTGGCCGCAGTGCATTCCTTCCGAAGGAGGTCGGCGATGTACACCGCCACCCATCGTGCGGCAGTTCTCCTTCTCATCGCGCTCGCCGCGCTCGCCGCTGGAAGCGACGCGGTCTGCGCGGCGGCGCCGAGCTTCGGGCAGCCCTACGCTTCCGAGGATGATCTGGTCGAGGTGATGTTCGCGTGGGGATCCGAGGTGCGTCTGCGTGGCGCGAGCCTGGTCGACTTCGCGGG
>JALGVN010000168.1 GCA_025774645.1 bacterium | reverse complement strand
GGAAACCTGAGCGAGTGGGCGAACTTCCGGTCCGATCACTCGTCCAGCGGTTGGAGCAGCCTGGGCAGGCAGACCAGGCATCCCCACGTTCTCGACCGCAACCCCTGCGGCTCATCCAGCGGGTCGGCGGTCGCGGTGTCCGCGAACCTCACGGTCGTGGCCGTCGGTACCGAGACGGACGGATCGGTCGTCTGTCCATCGGGCGCGACCGGCATCGTGGGCATCAAGCCCACGCTGGGTCTCGTCAGCCGCGACGGCATCATCCCCATCGCGCACAGCCAGGACACCGCCGGTCCGATGGGGCGCACGGTGCGGGACGCCGCGGTGCTCCTGAGCGCGATGGTCGCAGAGGATCCGGACGATCCCGCTTCACGGGACTTTCCGGAGGAGAAGCCCGACTACCTTGGCGCCCTGGACGACCGAGATCTCGTGGGTGTGCGCATCGGCGTCATGCGTGACTACTACGGCGCCGGGGGGAACGCCGAGGTCGAGGCACATTTCTCGCGGGCCATCGAGACGCTCACGGGTCTGGGCGCGGAGATTGTCGATCCCGCCGAGCTCGGCGACCGGGACGGCTTGAACAGCGCCGAGTACGACGTGCTCCTCTACGAGTTCAAGGCGGACCTCGGCGACTATCTCGATCAGCACGGCTCGCCCAACGGGATGCGGACCCTCGACGATCTCATCGCCTACAACGAGTCGCACAGCGGAGACGTGATGCCCTACTTCGCCCAGGAGACGTTCGAGGCGGCCGCAGAGAAGGGGCCGCTGACCGACGAGGCCTATCAGGAAGCGCTCGAGGCGAGCAAACCCGTGGCGCAGCGCGCTGTCGACGAGGCGCTCGAGTCACGCGACCTCGATGCCATCATCGCGCCGACCAACGGACCGGCGTGGCTGACCGATCTGGTCAACGGCGACAACTTCGGACTGGCCAGTTCGACCCTGGCCGCCGTGTCGGGGTATCCGAACGTCACCGTGCCGATGGGGAGCGTGCACGACCTGCCCGTCGGACTGTCGTTCTTCGGTACGGCGTACAGCGAGCCGACGCTCCTTCGCATCGCGCACGCATTCGAGAGGGCCACGAAGGCCAGGAGACGTCCGGAATTCCTCCCGACGCTTCAGCTCGAGTAGCGTCCGACACGCGACCCGCTGGCGGAGCGATCAGGTTCGCCGGCGTGAGGGTCGCCCGCTCGTGTCGCGCGGGAGTTCTCACGACCTTTCACGACAGGAGGGTTCAGCGTCATGCCACTTTCAACGGGCCGAGTGACCGCCCTGAGATCAGCGATCTTCCTGGGTCTGCTCCTGGCTTCGCTCGTTCTCTCGTCGTGTGAAGAGGGAACCGTTCCCGAGGAGGCCAGTCCCCACGGGGCCGTCGCGGCGAGTTCTTCGCCACGAGACGAGGAAGTGCGCTTCACGAGTGGAGCAACCACGCTCGCGGGGACTCTCTTCTGGCCGGGAACTGCGGCGGACTGGCCTGCGGTCGTCATCCTCGGCGGAAGCGACAGGAGCGGACGTGGTCCGCTCAAGATCAAGTTGGCGGAGCACATGGCGGCCCACGGCGTGGCCGCGCTGGTGTACGACAGCCCCGGAACGGGTGGGTCGACCGGGAACGCGCTTCTTCAGACCCGCGAGGAGAGGGTCGCGGAAGCGCGGGCTGCCGTCGACTACCTCCGTGGAGTGCCGGGCGTGCGTCCGACCGCGGTCGGTCTTTTCGGGGGGAGTGAGGGAGCCGACGTTGCCCTGATGGCCGGCGCGGAGGTCCCGAGAGTCGCGTTCGTGATCCCGGTCTCAGGCTCGATGGGAGTGTCCATCCTCGACGTTCTCAGATACAGCGCGGAGAAGAAGGGCTACGAGCAGGGACTCACTCACGACGAGACAGCGCAGGCGGCGACGTTCAAGGAGATCGCGTTCGTGATCCTGAGCGGTGTTGGGATAGTCGAATGGTCCCTGATCGAGTCCAGAGTGGAACACTGGCAGGACGACACCTGGACCACCCTCATCGACCTCGCGAGGCAGCGCGAGAAGACGATGACCGAGCAGGAGAAGCGGGCCTTCCTGGATTCGTTCAAGGAGGTCATCGATCGCTTCGGGACCCAACGTTGGTTCGCGACGGTGGACGCGACCAACGCCCTCCGGCGAATGCTCAGCCTGGACGCGGGTCAGTTCTTCGCCCTGCTGGAATCGGGGCGCTACTCGCGCGACTGGGACAGAGGCCTCAGTTTCGGCGAGGCCGGCATCCGGTGTCCGGTGCTTGGCATTTGGGGGGAGGAGGACTCGTTCCTGCCGCCCAGGCAGAGCGCGATGAGGCTCGAGAAGTACCTGGCCGATTCGAGCCACCCGGACCACCGGGTGATCGTCTTCCCGGACGCGAGCCACGTCCTGACGACGCCGGGGACAGACGAGTTCGTTCCCGGCTATCTCGATACGATCGCGAACTGGCTCAGCAGACGCGTGGGCTCGGACTCCAGTGCGGGGCCGGTGGACGCGCCCGGGAGCGGGGAGGGAGCGCATGTCCGGTGACCTCGAGATCAGACCCATCGAAGGAGACGACGAGGTTCGCGACTGCGCGACGCTCATGGTCTCGTCCGAGCCCTGGATCACGCTCGGGAGGACGCTCGAGCAGGCGACTGGCATCATCACGAGCCCGATACGCGAGGTCTGCGTCGGCACGATCGACGGTGAGATCGTCGGGTTCGTCGTCCTCATCATGAAGGGGATCTTCGTGGGCTTCGTCCAGACGCTCGCCGTCAGGCCGGAGCTGCGAAGCCGGGGCTTCGGGGCCGTCCTTATGGAGTACGCGGAGGAGCGGATACTCAGGGATTTCCCCAACGTCTTCCTCTGTGTCTCTTCCTTTAATGAGGGAGCTCAGCGCTTCTACAGACGGCTCGGCTACGAAGTGGTCGGTGAACTAAAGGACTTGATTCTCCGGGGGCACTCGGAGATTCTGATGAGGAAGACGACCGGGCCGTTCTCGGAGTTCAGGAGGCGTTCATGACCCGACTTTCGTGCCACGTAGGCTACGCGTCGACGCTCGTTCTCACGCTCGTGCTCCTCGCGACCGCGGCGAGCGCCGGATTGGCTGCATGCTCCGGCACCGGGCCGGGGGTGGTTCTCGCATGCTTCACCGAGTCCCACACGAACCGCGACATCGAGGCTCTCGAGAGTTTGCTGGCGCCTGATTACGCGTGGGTCGTGGTTGTGCCGCCCGAGGCCGATCTGTTCGACCGCGAGGCGTCCATGAGGGCGTCCCGCAATATGTTCGAGGCTCCGGAGGTGGAGTGGGTCTCCCTCGAGTTCGCTGGCGGTTACCGCGTCGTTGAAGGTGGGGAGACGGGGACGTGGAGAATCGAGGACCTGCAGGCCACGCTCACCATCAAGCACACGTCCGCCGAGGAGCCTCGGATCGCTTCCATGTGCGCGACCCTGTACGTCCGGGAGACGAAGGGCGAGGACTCGGGGTACGAGGTATACAGGGAGGTCTTCTTCGAGGGCCTCGGGTGCGAAGCGGACTGACGCTGTCCGTCTGGAGGATCGAGTGGCCGACCAATTGGAGAAGGAAGTACTCGAGGTCATCACTGAGTGGAACGACCACTTCGCCAACAACCGGGTGCAGGAGTACTTCGAGTTTCTGAGCGACGACGTCACGCTCTTCATCGGTTCGTCTCCCTATCGGATCGAGGGGCTCAAGAAGGACCGGGAGGAGTTCGAGTACTCCCTCGAACAGGGCTGGACGACCGTCGGGTACTTCCAGATGTTCCAGATCGACATCCGGGTCTACGGCGAGACCGCCGTGGCTACCTACCACACGAGGGGCAGCTACGGCGCGGAGCCCAAGGTGGTGTACGTCAAGGAGACAAACGTCCTCCTGAAGAGGGACGGGGGCTGGAAGATCGTTCACATTCACGTCACGCCCGTGTAGAGGAATCCGAGCGCGGTGGGTGGAAGGGGATTCCAATGCCGAGCCTACAGGTGGTATAGTGAGTCTTGTCTAGTCGTTCGCCGACGGCGCATGGGCGGCGGCGGTGTCTTTGTCGGAGTGAATCAGCAGGAGGAACACCGTGCCAGACAAGAAGAGGGTAGAGGTCTTCACGGCCGGCTGTCCGGTTTGCCAGAAGGTGGTCGATCTCGTTGAGAGCCTGGCCGGCGATTCCTGTGAGGTCGAGGTGCTCGACATGAGGGACCCTGCCGTCGCACAGCGGGCTGACGATCTCGGAGTCGAGTCCGTGCCTGCCGTTCTGATCGACGGGAAGCTCGCGGCGTGCTGCGAGGGCCAGGGCATCGACGAAGCTGCGCTCAAGCAGGCGATCCTGGGCTAGCCTCGCGGGCGCAGGAGAACGACTTGAACGGACGCGGACGAGACGCCGCGGCGGACGTGATCCTGCTCCGGGACGTCACGGAGGACGACCTCCCGGTCTTCTTCGAGAACCAGCTGGACCCTGTCGCCAACCGCATGGCCGCGTTCACGGTCGAGGACCCTGCGGACAGGGACGCCTTCGACGCGCTGTGGGCGAAGATCCTCACCAACGACGCGATACCCGTGAAGGCCATCCTCTGCGACGACCAGGTCATCGGCAGCGTTCTCAGCTTCGAGCAGTTCGGCGAGCGTGAGGTGAGTTACTGGATCGGGAGGGAGTACTGGGGCAGGGGCATTGCCACCAGAGCTCTTGCGGAGTTCTTGGGACTCGTGAGTGAGCGTCCCATCTACGCCCGCGCCGCGAAGGACAACGTCGCTTCCATCCGGGTGCTCCAGAAGTGTGGGTTCACGATCGCCGGAGAGGACAGGGGCTACGCCAACGCTCGGGGAGAGGAGGTCGAGGAGTTCATTCTGAAGCTGGACGCGGACGACTGACGGCGGACACGACGCTTGCGCCACGCCGGGCGTGCGCCGTGCCGGCGATGAAACACCGTCCGCGCGCTCCGGACCCAGCGGGACCGCGGGCCACAGGTGGTGACAGAAAAGAGGTACCATGGAGAAGGGTGGAAAGGTACTCGTGACGTACGGAGCCTGGGGAGGCTCCACAGGGAATGTGGCGGCCGCAGTGGGCGAAGCTCTCGTCGCCGACGATCTCCCCGTGGACGTTCGACCGGCCGACGATGTGCACGATCTGTCAGGCTACCGGGCGATCGTGATCGGGACACCGCTCCAGGCGGGGCACCTTCACAAGGGTGTGTACGAGTTCGTGGCGCAGCACCGCGCCGCGCTCGACGACATCCCCGTCGCCCTCTTCGCCGTGTGTCTCGCGATGAAGGCCGACACGGCCGACAATCGGCGCGAGGTTGAGGGCGTTCTGGCAGAGCTTTGGGAGAAGTACCCGGAGGTCAAGCCGGTCGACATCGGGCTCTTCGGCGGCACCGTGCGGCCCGGTGAGGTCGCGAGGTCGCGCCTGCCGTTCGCCCGACGGGTCCGGCACAGAAACGTGAAGGTTCAGCCCGGCCGCTCAAGCGACTGGGACGACGCAGCTTCCTGGGCAGCGCGGGTGCGCGGCAAGCTCACGGAGCTGTAGCCCGCGTCCGGGACTCGCTCAGCCGGACGTCGTGGAGGACACGTGAGTGACTGACGACCTGACGGATCGCATCCAGGTTCTCATGGGGGAGATGGACTGCCCCAAGCACTTCGA
>JALGVN010000167.1 GCA_025774645.1 bacterium | reverse complement strand
GCGGCGCCAGCTCCTGAAGCGCTGTCAGAAATTCATGCACTACGTTGGGGAGTACACCGATCCCACGCTGGACTCGCAGATGAGCGTTCCGCGCATCTGGGAAGAGGAGGCGCCCCGGAAGCTCGACCAGGCCGTCTATCTCCTGCACCGCCTCGCCGAGCGCGTCGTGCGCTCCTACGAGGAGTTCATCGACACCGCGCAGGGGCGTCTCAGCCTCTGATTCCCCGCAGTCGTCGTCCGTACCGATTCGCTCACAGACCTCGCTGACCGACCCCGCCCGTCGGCAGGACCCGCGCCGGGCGCCGACCGTCCCAAGCGTGTTGACTTCACGTACCCCGCTTGCTAGGATTTCCGGAGCCGGATTCGGTCCGCTCCCGGAGAACGCCTGGTGCTGAAGAGGAAACCGAAGAAGAAGAAGGCCCAGCCCGGGCTGATCATGGTCAAGGACGGGGTGAAGCGCCAGGTGAGCTTCGAGGAGCTGGCGCTCTCGAACACCCTGTCCCTCGAGGCGCTCGTCCGCGTACTTGCGCGGAACGGAGACCTCGACCCGGCCGAGCTTCTCAAGGAGATGGAGCAGGTCAAATCCGAACGGTTCCGGGACGGGGTCCCCCTCCCGGAGGACGGTGACACGACACACTAGGAGGCAATCTTCATGCTGTTTCTAGCGCTCCTTTTCCCGCAGGCGGCTCACGCCATGGGCACCACCGGCGCCCAGGGCGAGGGTGGCGGGGGCGGGTCGAGCATGCTCATCATGCTCGTGGCGATCTTCGCGATCTTCTACTTCCTGATGATCCGGCCGGAGTCGAAGCGCCGCAAGCAACGCAAGGAGATGATCGACTCGCTGAACCGCGGCGACAGGATCGTGACGATCGGCGGTCTGTACGGCGAGGTGCAGGACGTGCACGAAGACCGCGTCGTCATCAAGATCGCCGAGGGCCTCAAGGTCGAGGTGGCCAAGACCGCGGTGAACGCGGTACGGGAGTAGCGAGGACGGCATGGCGATTCGCGAGGTCGTGCGCCACGGTGATCCGATCCTCACGGCCGGCGTCCGGCTCGTTGAGGAGATGACCGAGGAGATCCGGGTGCTCATCGACGATCTCATCGACACGATGCGTCACGGCGAGACGCCGGGGGTGGGTCTCGCCGCGCCTCAGGTAGGCGCGCCTCTCGCGGTCGTCGTCGCCGAACCGCCGCCGGAGTACGAGGGGACGGAGGCCGTGCACGACGGCGCCATCGTGCTCTTGAACCCGGAGATCGTCTACTCCTCCGGGCACGAGGTCATCGAGGAAGGATGCCTCTCCTGTCCCGGCGTGACCGCGGACGTCGAGCGGCCGAGCAGTGTCATCGTCAAGGGGCTCGACCGCGACATGAACGAAGCCAAGCTGGAGGTGGAGGGCGCGCTCGCCCGCATCTTCCAGCACGAGATCGACCACCTCTACGGCAAGTTCTTCTTCGACTACCTGAACCCCATCAAGAGGCAGCTCGTGAAGGCACGCATCAGAAGAACATAGGCACCGTATCCGAAGAACATCGGACCAGGGCACACGCCCGCGGTCCCAGTGAGTTGCCGCCAATGCGCATCGTCTTCATGGGGACGCCCGATTTCGCGGTCCCCTCTCTCAGAAGCCTCCACGCACGCGGCCACGAGCTCGCGCTCGTGGTCACCCAGCCCGATCGGGGCGCCGGCCGTGGCCGGAGGGTGAGCCCGCCTCCCGTCAAGGTCGCCGCCGCCGAGCTGGGACTTCCCGTCGAGCAGTACGAGACCGTCAACACCGACGAGTTCGCCGAGAGGCTCCGCGCGGTCGCGCCCGACCTTCTGGTCGTCGTCGCCTTCGGGCAGATCCTCTCCGAGGAGATCCTGGACGCACCGTCGAAGGGCGCGATCAACGTTCACGCTTCGCTCCTGCCCGCGTACCGGGGTGTCGCACCGATCAACTGGGCGATCGTCCGGGGCGAGGCCGAGACCGGCGTGACGACGATGTACATGGCGAAGAAGGTCGACGCCGGCGAGATCATCCTCACCCG
This sequence comes from bacterium, assembly GCA_025774645.1. GTDB lineage: Bacteria > Joyebacterota > Joyebacteria > Joyebacterales > Joyebacteraceae > JALGVN01. Next base: position 3,674 of record JALGVN010000167.1, on the reverse strand, counting down.
GCGGACGCGCATCGGAGAGCGCGAGACGGCGGGCGAGCTCTCGAGCCGACTGTCCGAGCTCGGTGCCGGTCTCCTCGTTGAGACCGTGGATCTCATCGGAAGAGGCGAGGTGCCCCGCGCCGTGCAGGGCGCGCCGACCACCAAGTACGCGAGGAAGCTCAAGAAGAAGGACGGGGAGATCGACTGGGCGAAGTCGTCCCGGGAGGTCTTCGACCACATCCGCGGGATGACACCGTGGCCCGGCGCGTTCACGTGGTACCGCGGGAAGTCGCTCGCGGTCACACGCGCCGAGCCGGGCGAAGGTTCGGGGAGGCGAGGCGAGCCGGGGGAGGTCCTGTCGTTCGAAGATGGGCGGGGGATGGAGGTGGCCGTGGGCGACGGCTCGATCTGGCTCTCGGAGCTCAAGCCCGAGGGCAAGCGCGCCATGGCGGCGGCGGCGTTCGTCCGGGGCTATCGCCCCGGTGTCGGAACGCGCCCGTTCGAGAGGCGGCCGACCGATGAGGCAACGGACCGATGAGGCAACGGACCGACGAGGAGGACCGGGTTGAAGCTCGGTGAGAAGAGGCTCTTCATCACGATCTCCGCGGGTGGGCTCGTGCTCCTGGCGATCTTCATCGCGGTCGCCTGGTACCTGATCGCGCCGCGCCTCGGGGAGTTCCACGCGGACCTTCCCGGCGTCGTCGGCGTCGCCGCGGGGGTCGCGTTCTTCGTCGTGACGCTCGGACTCGGGCTCGTCGCGGTGTCGGCGGTCACCGGGCAGCGGGTTCTGTTCAGTCAGAGGATCACGTCCACGGTCGTCCGCATCCTCTTCCCGCTCGTCCGGCTGGCGTCGGCGATCCTCGGCATCGACAAGGACCGGGTGAAACGCTCGTTCATCGAGATGAACAACGCGCTCGTCGCCGCGGGCCGCGACACGCTCCGGCCCGGGACGCTCCTCCTGCTCCTGCCTCACTGTCTCCAGGCGACGACGTGCCCGCACAAGATCACCGGCGGGCTCATCGAGAACTGCCACGGGTGCGGGAGCTGCGTCATCGAGAGCCTCCTCGACGTGGCGCGCAAGAACGGTCTCCCGCTCACCGTCGCGACAGGCGGCACGCTGGCGCGAAGGGTCATAGGCGAGGTCGATCCCGCGGCGATCATCGCGGTCGCGTGCGAGACCGACCTCACGACCGGGATCACCGACAGCTACCCGCTTCCCGTGCTCGGGGTCCTCAACGAGAGGCCGCACGGTCCCTGCCGCGACACGACGGTCGACATGACACGCGTCAGGGACGCGATCGCGTTCTTCGCAGAGGCGCTCGGATGGGCGCCGGACGAACGCGAATCGTCCCCGCGGACGGGGAGTCCCGACGCGGAGGGAAGTCAGGAAGACGAGAAGGAGAGAGTGTGGACGCGCGTAAGGTAGCACTCCTGACCCTGGCCGAGTGGGAGTCGGGCGACCAGAAGATCGATGCGATCCTCGACCGCGAGCTCAGGAACACCGAGCTCGACGAGCGCGACACGGCGCTGGCCAGGAACCTCACGTACGGGGTGCTCCGGTGGAAGGGCAGGATCGACTGGGTCCTCGACCAGTATGTGAAGGGGGGCCTGAGGCCCCTCCCGATCGCGATTCGGAACGCGCTCCGTCTCGGGCTCTACCAGATCGACTACTTGGACAGGATTCCCCCGCGCGCCGCGGTCAACGAATCGGTCAACCTCGCGAAGCGCTACGGTCACAAGGGCACGGCCGGTCTCGTGAACGCCGTGCTCAGGAACATTCTCACGAGCCTGAGGCCCGACTTCCCGGAGATCGACGCCGATCCCGTCGACCACGTGAGCGTCGTCTACTCGCACCCGCGCGTTCTGGTCGAGCGCTGGTTCTCGCGGTTCGGGGTGGAGAGCACCGTCGTCTCGTGCGAGTACAACAACGAAGTGCCGCGCCTGGTCGCGCGGGCCAACGGTCTCTCGTGCAGCGCACCCGCGCTCGCCGAGGCCCTCGAAGCGGAGGGCAGGGAGACGCGGCCGGGACGCTACTTCGACGAGTGTCTCGAGATTCTCGGAGGAGGAGACGTCACGGGGCTCCGCTGCTTCCAGGAAGGACTCCTCCAGATTCAGGATGAGAGCACGCTGGCGTCCGTCAGGCTCCTCGACCCGAGACCCGGCGAGGAGATTATCGACATGTGCGCGGCGCCAGGCGGCAAGACGACCTACATCGCCGAGCGCATGCGCGGGGACGGCACGATCCGCGCGTTCGAGATCTCGAAGAAGCGGGCCGAGATGCTGACGTCGAACATCCGCCGCCTCAGGATCACGAACTGCGAAGTGCTGTGCGGGGAAGCGACGTCAGAAGTGACGGGGCTCGCCGACGGCATCCTGGTCGACGCGCCCTGCACCGGCACGGGTACCCTGGGCCGACGCGTCGACTCGAGATGGAAGTTCGACCTCCTCGCCCGCGACCGAGTGCGCGAGGACGTAGAGGAGCTCCGCCGGCTCCACCCGCGGCAGATCTTCGCCCGGCAGTCGAGCAGGCAGCTCAGGCTCCTTCTGCAGGCCGCCGACCTCGTGAGGGAGGACGGCAGGATCGTCTACAGCACGTGCTCCCTCGAGCCCGAGGAGAACGAACAGGTGATCGAGCGGTTCCTGAAGAAGCGACCGGACTTCGTGCTCGAGGACGCGTCGTTCTTCGTCCCGGAGATGTTCGTCGACGGCGGCTTCGTGCGGATCCTCCCGCACAGACACGCCATCGACGGGGCTTTCGCCGCCCGTCTCGTGCGAAAGGGGCGCCCGCCGCTTCAGATGATGAAGGCGGAGGAGATCGAAGCGCTCGAGGTCGATCTCGCTCAGGAGACCTCGTGATGGGACGCGACGAAGACCGCGACATCGAGAGGAGCAGCCGCGAGGCCCGAAGTGACCCGCCGGGCGCGTTCGGCAGGGCGGCAACGACGGCGGCGCGGAGGGCGGGCATCGTCATCTCCGCCGCGCTCGCCGCCATCGTCTGCGCAGCGCTCCTCGTGAACTACGTCGTCATGCCGCTCATCGCGCGGCGGGGCGACCACGTCGCGGCGCCCGAGCTCGTGGGACTCTCGCTCTTCGAGGCGAGGCGCGAGGCGACCGAGGCGGGGTTCCGGATCAGAGTCGACGCCGAGCGGCCCGATCCGCAGTACCGGGCCGGCGACGTGATCATGCAGACGCCTGCGGCGGGACTCGACGTCAAGCGGGGGCGCACGCTGGTGCTCGTGGTTTCGGCCGGCATCGACAGACGGGCCGTGCCCACGCTCACGGGCCTGCCCGCGAGGCAGGCGCAGATCGAGGCGGAGCTCGCCGGGTTCGCGGTGAGCGAGATCATCCAGGTTCACGCGGACGCCGTCGAGCGGGGACGGGTCATCGGGAGCGATCCCGGAGACGGAGCGATCGCGCCGGCCGGGAGCACGATCAGGATGCTCGTGAGCCTCGGCCCGCGGTCCCCGGAGTTCATCATGCCGTCCCTGGTCGGACGCACTCCGGAGGAGGCCCGACTCGTGGCGGAGGAGCTGGGCCTCACGGTCAGGTCCATCAAGTACGAGCGCTCGCGCGGGTTCCTGAGAGACGTCGTCGTCGTTCAGGATCCGGTCGCGGGCTCGAGGGTCGTGACGGGAGTGGGCGTCACGCTGAGGGTGGGGAAGGGGTAGCGATCGATCGCGCGCCGCGCGGGAGAG
>JALGVN010000166.1 GCA_025774645.1 bacterium | reverse complement strand
ATGGCATCCGGAACCGCGCTCGTTCGTGCCTGTCTCGAGTCGTGGGCAAGGCACGGCATGCCGGAGGCGATCTGAGGAGGGAGACGCATGAGACACGCGTTCAGGGTCGCAACGGCGTTCGCCTTCGCGGTTGCGGTGCTCGCCGGGTGCTCGGGCGAGACTGAGGAGACTCCGAAGCTCACTGCCGAGCAGGTGGCGGAGGCGATGGGGTTTCGCGCGGAGGTGACGGTGCCCGCAGGGGAAGCGGCGTCGATCGGCACCTTCCTCGCCGCGGTGACGTATCCGGACGGCACGACGCAGCTCGTAGAGGGCGAGCGGGACGGCAGCGTTGTGGCCGTCTGGCTCTGCGACCTGGGCGGGGACGGAGTGCTCGAGCTCGTGATCGTCACCGCGTCGGCTGGAAGCGGTTCGTACGGAGCCGTCGCGGTCTACCGCCAGGAGGGCGAGCGATTCGCGCCGGTGGAAGTCGCCGGCCTCGACGCAGGTCAGCAGACGGGATACATGGGCCACGACACCTTCGGCGTGAGCGACGGGCGACTCGTCCGGAGCTTCCCCGGATATCTCGAGGGCGACGCGAACGTCAGCCCGAGCGGAGACACGACTCGGTTGGCCTATTCGTTCGACGAGGGTCGGTGGATCGAGGAGGCAACCGGTGAGCGACAGGCAGCCACTCATCAGTAAGGCGTTTCAGTCGTTTCAGAAGGACACCCCGGACCACGCGAAGGCCTGGGGCGAGCTCGTCGTGAAACTCGCGCAGGCGAGTGCGCTGGATGCCAAGACGGGGCAGCTCGTCTACCTGGCGGTGCTCGCCGCGCTCGGCCGCACGAGCGGTATCCCCTTCCACGTGAGACAGGCGAAGGAGACCGGCGCACCGCGCGAGGAGGTTCTGAGCGCGATCCTGACGGGGCTTCCGGCAGTCGGGCACGTGGTCACGCAGTCGCTGCCGGCGGCGATCGAGGCGTACGATGCCGAGTAGCGCGCGGCGCGGCACAGGATGAGCGGCCGCGCTGCCACGACGCAGTCTCGCGTCAGGTGGGTGGGTCTCCTCGCCGGTCCGACGATCGCGGTGCGCGTCTGCTTCCTCCTGCCTGAGACCTTCCAGAAGACCGGCGGACAGAGAGTCGTCTTCAGCCATGCGGGGCGCGTGACGGCTCCGGGCACGTGACCGTGCCCCGGATGGCGCGGGCCGGGTCCCGGCTGTACGTCGTCGGCGCCGCACTCATCATGGCGCTCACCTACGCGGTGGCGATGCCGCTTCTCGGAGTGACGTTCTAGGGCGCGGGCGGGGCCCGCGGCGGGGGGACGATGATCGAGTTTCGCGAGATCGGGGTGATACGGACCCCACACACGGACGTGTCGAACATGCCGATTCAGCCCGCCGGCGCCGACGGGATCAAGGGGAGTGTCGAGGTCCACCCCGAGTTCGTCGAGGGACTCAGCGATCTCGACGGGTTCTCGCACGTGCTCCTGGTCTATCACCTGCACGAGGTACGCGAGACGAAGCTCACGGTGACGCCGTTCATGGACACCGGGCGGCGCGGCGTGTTCGCCACGCGCGCGCCTGTGCGTCCGAATCCGATCGGGATCTCGATCGTCAGGCTCGACGGCATTCGGGGGGCCATCCTCGACGTCGACGGAGTCGACATGCTCGACGGGACTCCGCTCCTCGACATCAAGCCGTACGTCCCCGAGGTCGACGAGCGCACGGACGTGCGGGTCGGATGGCTCACGGGCGCGAGCGATCGGTGGAGGCGGGAACGGTCGGACGGCAGGTTCCGATAGCGCGCAGACGGGGGCCCGCGTGGAGCGCGGGTGCGGAGTGGAGGAGAGACATGGCGTTTCTGGAGCTGAAGGACATTGAGGTCGCGGAGCCGGTTCCGGGGTTTCGCGCGCGCGTCGTGAACACGGCCGGCATGACGGTCGCGCACTGGGAGATCGACGCCGGAGCGGTGATGCCGGAGCACGACCATCCGAGCGAGCAGGTGGTCAATCTGCTCGAAGGCGAGTTCGAACTGACCGTGGGCGGAGAGACGCGGAGGATGGTCCCGGGCTCCATTGCGGTGATCGATCCCGACGTTCCGCACTCCGGGAAGGCGCTCACGCCGTGCAGGATCGTCGACGCCTTCCACCCCCCGCGGAGCTACGAGTAGGTCCGCGTTGCAGGGAGGTCCGTGATGAAATATGGAGCGAGGAACGAGATCAGAGGGACCGTGAAGTCCGTGAAGGCCGGCGACATCATGGCGGTCGTCAAGTTCGACGTGAAGGAGCCCTGCGAGATGGCATCGGTTCTGACGGCGGAGTCGGTCGAACGCATGGGACTCGCTGAAGGCGACGCGGTCCGCCTCGTGATCAAGGCGGTCCACGTGTTGCCCGTCAAGGAGTAGCCTGAGGGAGCGGGGAACGCGAGGATGGCACAAAAGAACCCGGGTCTTCACGAGCGGATCTACGAAGTCGCCCGCATGGTCCCGAGCGGACGTGTAGCGACGTACGGACAGATCGCGGAGATCGCAGGAGGCTGCACGCCGCGCATGGTCGGATACGCGATGGCGGCCGCCCCGTTCGGAAGCGACGTGCCGTGGCACCGCGTGATCAACAGTCAGGGGCGAATCAGCGTGCGCGGCGACGGCGGGGAGTCGCCGGAGCAGCGAGCCATGCTCGAGGCGGAGGGCGTGGTCTTCAGCGAAGGCGGCCGCGTTGACCTGAAGGAGTTCTGCTGGACCGGTCCGGGTGTGCCGCGAGGCCGCGCGGCGAGGCGAGGATCGCGGGACTGATCGTCGGCTGTCTCGTAATCCCGTTCGGCCTGGGGTAGCAGCCTGAGGTGGGCAGCCCGAGGCAGGCGGCCTCAGCGAACCGGCCCCAGGGAGGAGTCAGGTCGGCTTGTGCCCGATTGATTCCGTGCTATACTCCGCGGCACGTTTCCGGCGGAGCCACGTGGACGCGAATGCGGGGAGAGGACATGGCAGACAGGCGGGCGGCGGCGGTCGAGCACGCGCGAGCGAACAGCGACAGAATTCTGGCGGAGCTCGGGGACTTCCTCGCGATCCCGTCGATCTCGAACGACCCGACGAGCGAATCCGACATCGAGGGAGCGGCCGAGTGGATGGCGGACCGCCTCCGCGCACTGGGACTCGACGGCGTTGGCGTGCTGCCCACCGGCGGAAACCCGGTCGTCTACGGTGAGGACCTCTCCGCCGGGCCCTCCGCACCCACGGTCCTCGTTTACGGGCACTACGACGTGCAGAGCCCATCGCCTCTCAAGGGCTGGGACAGCAAGCCGTTCCAGGCGTCCGTCAGGGGCGAGAAGCTCTACGCGCGCGGCGCTTCGGACAACAAGGGTCAGATCATGGCCTGCGTCGCTGCGGTCGAGGCGGCCGCGAGCGCGGGACCGCTCCCGGTCAACGTCAAGTTCCTGATCGAGGGAGAAGAGGAGATAGGGTCGGTTCACCTTCCGGGCTTCCTGAGCGAGAACAAGGCGCGGCTCGGGGCGGACGTCGTCCTGAACCCCGACGCGGGCATGCTCGGGGCGGACCGGCCGACGATCTACTACGGACTGCGTGGGATGTACGTGTGCACGCTCCGCGTGTCGGGACCGTCGCGGGACCTTCACTCGGGCGGGTACGGCGGCGTCGTCCACAACCCCATCCACGCACTCTGCAAGGTCATCGCGGGCATGCACGATCCCGAGCGCCGAGTGGCGCTGCCCTCGTTCTACGACAGCGTGCGCGCACTGGCGCCCGAGGAGCGGGCCGAGATGGCGGCGCTCCCTCGCGGCGACGCGTCCTATCTCGAGCAGTCGGGAGTTCCCGAGCTCTGGGGAGAGCGCGACTACATCGCCGCCGAGAGGGAGGGGGCGCGACCGGCGCTCGACGTCATCAGGATCTCAGGCGGCAGCACGAAATCGGCCATCCCGATCGCCGCCGAGGCGATCGTGACCGTGCGGCTCGTTCCCGACCAGTCGCCCGACGAAGTGCACGAGCAGCTGCTCCACTACCTCGAGAGCCACGTTCCGCCGACCGTCAACTGGGAGGTGCTCGACTGGTCCGGGTTCCCGGCGTCGCTCACCGACCGGAACTCCGTGGCGGTGCAGTCTTTGAGCGCGGCGATGGAGACGGTGTGGGGGAGGAAGCCGGTCTACTACAGGAGCGGCGGGAGCATCGGCGCGGTCGGCCAGATGCAGAGTGCGCTCGGCGTCGACTCTCTCCTGACGGGATTCTCGCTCCCGGACGATCACGTGCACGGACCGAACGAGAGGATTCACCTGCCCACGTGGCGGCGCGGAATCGAGGCCCTGGTCCACTTCTTCTATAATATGGCCGGTGGGTCCGCCGCGCAGTAGCGTCGGGAGGAGGCTCGCGTGCGCCTGGAACTGCTCCCGGCGACTGATTCCGACTACGAGGTAGTGAGGAATCTCGTTCCGCTCTACGTCCACGACATCTCCGAGTGGACGGGGTGGGACTGCCCGGAGTCGGGACAGTTCGGTGGCTGCGACGACCTTCCGCTGTATTGGGACAAGCCGCCTTCAGACCCCCGCTACCGCTGGCCCGGCGGCTGGCGGGGTTTCCCGTTCGTACTCAGGGTCGACGACCGGCTCGCCGGTTTCGCGCTCGTGCGCAGGCTCGAGGACGGAGCCTCTCCTGTCTTCGAGATCGCGGAGTTCTTCGTTCTCAGGAAGTACCGGCGGCACGGAATCGGTAGGGAGGCCGCGCACGGCCTCTTCGACCTCCTCCAGGGGAGCTGGGAGGTCCGGGAGCTCCTGGACAACAGGCCGGCGCAGGAGTTCTGGCGGAAGGTCATATCCGAGTACACGCACGGTTCCTTCGCCGAGACGGTCGAGCCGGCCGTCACGGGGCCTTTCCAGATGGTGACGCAGAGGTTCTCGAGCATCGGGACGTGAGTACCAGCATCGGAAGTGAGGCAGGTGCGAAGGCGCGCGGGAGACGACGTGAGCGGTATTGACGCCCAGATCACTTTCTGCTACACGCTGGATCTTGGCACGACGGCGAGATTCTACGAGGGCGTGATGGGATTGCCCCTCGTGCTCGACCAGGGTGGCTGTCGAATCTACCGGGTCGCCGGGAGCGCATACCTCGGGTTCTGCGAGAGGGAAGACGCCGCGCGTCCCGCGGGCGTCCTCCTGACCCTCGTCACCGAAGACGTCGACGGTTGGCACGAGCGTCTCGCGTCTTCCGGCGTCGAGTTCGACAAGACGCCCGCGCACAACTCGGAGTACGCCATCTACCACTGCTTCTGCCGTGATCCCAACGGCTACGTCATTGAAATCCAGCGTTTCGACGATCCGGACTGGGACGGAGACGGGACCGACGCCGGCGAGGCGTAGCGCGATGAAGGGCGGGACTGCGAGCGGGACGGCGAGAGGAACGGCTGTGGCAGCGATCGGGCAGACGACCGGCACGATGACCGCCGCGAACTGGTGGGACCACGTGCTCGCGCGCTGGTCGGTCGATCGCCAGGGGCACCGGGTTCAGCCGGGGCTCTACGCGCTTGGAGCGCCTGACAGGTCGGCGCCTGTTTTCGTCACCGCGAACTATACGCTGAGCTTCGACGCGCTCCGGACTGCTGTCGCGTCCATCGACTGCTACGTCCTCGTGCTCGACACGCTCGGGGTCAACGTCTGGTGCGCGGCGGGCAAGGGGACCTTCGGAACCGACGAGCTCGTGCGCCGCGTGGAGGCGGCGGGACTCGCCGACGTGGTCGACCACCGACGTCTCATCGTGC
>JALGVN010000016.1 GCA_025774645.1 bacterium | reverse complement strand
CTCGTGGTCGCTCTGTTTGCCGCCCCGGCCGCATTCGCGGGGCCGAGCGTCGTCGGCAACTTCCAGGCTTGGGATCCAGGCGATCCGGCGTACGACCTCGTGCTCCAGGCGAACGGCGTGTACGAGCTGACGAAGACGCTGGGCGACACGATGGAGCATCTCTACAAGGGTGTCGACGGCGACATCTGGGGTCTGGACTTCCCCGGCAGCAACCAGTCGATCACGCTCGGCGCTCCGACTGCCGTAACGTGGTTCGTCAACCTCGGCGCGACCGTCGGCGTGAAGGAGGGCGACGAGTACGTCTTTCATCACATGAACCCGCCTATTGCCTGCGGCGACTTCATGAGTGAGCTCGGCGGAATCGACTGGGATCAGACCGATGAGTCGCTGACGGACATGAACGACGACGGACTCGAGGGCGACGGCATTGCCGGCGACGGCATCTACTCGTGGGAGTCGGTGATCCCGTCCGGGACCTACGACTTCAAGATCGTCCTCAACAACAACTGGGATCAGAACACGAGCCCTTCCGGGGACATCACCTTCGGCTCAAACGGCACGGACCCGGTCCTCTTCCGTTACCACATGTACGACAACACGACCGAGGTCTTCTCCGAGGCGCCGGCCTCCGTCCTCTACGCGACGGCGGAGTCGGCGGACGGTCCCATCCGCGTCAAGTTCTCGAAGGACATGGACCCGGTCACGTCTCAGATCGTCGGGAACTACGACCTTGAGAGCGGGTCGGGCAGCGTCGGACTCGGGACGGCGACCCAGGATCCCGAGGACGCGAGCGTCGTGCGCCTGACGCTCGGTGCGCGGCCCCTCCTCCCGGACTGCGACACGTTCACGCTCACGGTGACGGGCGTCGAGGACGAGGGCGGGAACCCGCTCGATCCTCTGAACAGCACCGGCTGCTTCTACACGAACACGGTGACGCTCGAGGTCAACATGCAGGTCTACATCCTGGAGAACGGCCTGCCCGCGACGGTGCACATCCAGGGCGACACCGAGCCCCTGACGTGGGACCCGTGCGAGGGGTCTCAGGCTCTCGATGACGGTGTCGCTCCCGACACCGCGGCCGCCGACAGTACGTACACGCTGCAGGAGTACTTCTCGATCCCGTACGACTGCGACGACACCCCGGCGGACGCCGAGGTCAAGTACAAGTACATCGTCGACTGCACCACGTGGGAAGGCGACTTCGACTTCGGGCACTTCGTGACCGTCTCGCCCGACTCCTGCGACTTCCTCGTGAACGTCTGGTGGAACGACACGGCTCCTCAGGACTTCACGACGTGCGACGTCAACGTCCTCTTCCGCGTGTCGAACGCGGCGGCGGGGTGTGACACGATCGCGCTCGCGGGTTCGGAGCTCCCGCTCGACTGGGATCCTCCGTACGACTTCCTGCTGAACGACGACGGACTGAGCGGCGACGAGACGCCAGGCGACGGGATCTTCTCGCGGCTCGTCACGTTCCCGAGCGGAGCGTACCGGTTCCTCGGCTACAAGTACGTCTGCAACGGGGTGCTCGAGTGCGACGGGCTCCCGGACCGCACGCTCGAGCTCGACGACACGAACGCGTGCGCACCGAACCAGATGGAGGTCATGGACCTCTACGACTGGTGCTCGCCGGTCACCGGAATCCAGCTGGAACCGATATCGTGGGGACGGCTGAAGTCGATGTATCAGGCGAGGTAGCCCGCGAGGTAGCCCGCGAGGAAGCTCGCCGAAGGAAGCGACAACACGACCCGAGGCCGGACAGGGGACGCCCCCCGTCCGGCCTCACTGTCTCTGTCGTCCGGATTCCAGTAAAGTGGTCGTTGACAGGTTGGTGCGGATGTCATAGCTTGGGGCCTGCTTCTGAGCGTGTGAAACGGGCCGGAAACGGCCCGTCAAACGGAACTAAACGTCGAGGCGACGGAACGTGTCAGATGCTGTGAACGGGGCGATCGGAGCTCCACCGACAGAGAGCACCCAAGCCCTGATCAGGCGGCTCAAGGCCGGTGATGAAAAGGCCTTCGAGGAACTCGTAACCGAGTACCGCGAGAGAGTCTATCGGGTCGCCTGGAGGATCCTGCGGGAAGACGAGGCGGCGGAGGATGCGGCGCAGGAGGCCTTCATCAAGGTGTTCCGGCACATCGGGAGGTTCGAAGGAAGGTCGAGTCTCTACACCTGGATCTACCGGATCACCGTCAACATCGCTCTCAACAAACTGAAGAGAGACAGGTTCCGGCAGATGCTGCCGCTGGGCGATCTCCCGAGACGGGAGAGGAGGCCCTCCTCCGATCCTGCGAGGATGGCCGAGAGCTCGGAGATCGCGGACAGAATTAGGGCGGCGGTTGAGACGCTGCCGGACAAGCAGAAAGCGGTGTTTACGCTGAAGTTCTACGAAGGAATGAGTCATCGGGAGATCGCGGACATCGTGGGCTGCTCCGAGGGGACTTCGAAGGCCAACTACTTCCACGCGATCAGGAAGCTCAGAAAGCAACTCGAGGACCTAAGATGAAACGGTGCTGCGAAGGAATGGAAGAGCTTCTCATCGAGTACGTCGATGGGGATCTCTCGAGCGGGGACCGGGAGGCGGTCGACGCGCACTGCCAGGAATGCGAGTGCTGCGCCGAGGAGCTCCGGGAGATCGAGGCGCTCCAGTGCTGTCTTGCGGACGACGGATACGTCGAGCCCTCGCCGTTCTACTGGACGCGGTTCAACGCTCGTCTGAGGAAGAGGCTCCACCCGGCAGGGCGCTGGGCGGAAGCCGCGGGACGCTGGCAGGTGCTGGCGCCGAAGCTCGTGCCGGTGGCGGTGGCGGTGGTGTGCTTCGGTGTGGGTCTCTGGCTCGGTGTCCGGCCGGCCACGGAGTCGGCGACGGTCGGGAGACAGGCCCCCGCGTTCACGCAGGCGCAGTACACCTCCGACGGACCCCTGGTCTCTCCGAAGAGCAAGCACCTCGTGGAGAGCGGACTCGAGTACGCCTCGTACGGCACGCCGGGCGGCGACACGCTCCAGCCTCAGAGCTACGAGCAGCCGCGCGTGTACCTCACGGGCGACAAGGCCCCTGCCCAGCAGGAGATCGAGGAGCGCCTCCAGCAGCTGAACGAATAACGGCAGCGGCTGACACTCGGCGACCCTCGCGGGTCGCCCGCTGCTCACAATGGAAGGGCCGTCGCTGACGTGGCGGCCCTTCCTTCATCAGTAGGAGGCGCGCGGCCGCGCGGGGCGGGCCCCGCGCCGGGATTCCACTTGTCCCGCTGACCCCCGCGTGCTACTAGTTCGACTGGCTGGCGTTGCGCCGGCCGACCCTCGACGACAGCTCAGACAGCGGCCGGGAGCCACCGAACGGTCCTCCGTCCGCGATGACGCTCGCTCCGGGGCAACCGGGCCGGGACCCACGCCGGGCGGCACTCCTTCATGAACGAGAGGCGGACAGCGATGAAGGTTCTCGTCGTAGGCGGGGGAGGGCGCGAGCACGCGCTCGTGTGGAAGATCGCGCAGAGCCCGCTGGTGACGGAGGTCCTGGCGGCGCCAGGGAACGCCGGGACCGCGGCGCAGGCGCGGAACGTCCCGCTCAAGGCCGACGACATCGACGGACTCACCGCGCTCGCGGCAGACGAGGGGTGCGGTCTCACGGTCGTCGGGCCGGAGGTGCCGCTGACCCTCGGTCTCGCCGACCGGCTGGCGGAACGGGGGCTTCCCGTCTTCGGTCCGTCGAAGGCCGCGGCCAGGCTCGAGGGGAGCAAGGCGTTCGCGAAGGAGATCATGACGCGCGCCGGGGTATCGACGGCTCGAGCGTTGCTGACGCGGGATCGGGACGAGGCCCTCGCCCACTCCCGGGAGCTCGGGTTTCCGGTCGTGGTCAAGGCCGACGGGCTCGCGGCGGGGAAGGGCGTGGTCATCGCCGCGGACGAGGACGAAGCGGCGGTCGCGATCGACGACGCGCTCGTCGAGCGCAGGTTCGGGGAGTCGGGAGCGGACGTTCTCGTCGAGGAGTACCTCGAAGGGGAAGAGGCGTCGGTGCTCGCCATCGTCGACGGTGAGCGCGTCGCGCTCCTCACGCCTTCGCAGGATCACAAGCGCGCCCTCGACGGAGACAGGGGACCGAACACCGGCGGGATGGGCGCGTACGCTCCCGCGCCGATCGTGACGCCCGCGATTCTCGAAGCGACGGCGGCCGACGTCATCGGCGCGACCGTTCGCGCGCTCGCCGACCTCGACGGGACCGTCTACCGCGGCGTCCTCTACGCCGGGCTCATGATCACCGACGAAGGGGTCAAGGTGCTCGAGTTCAACTGCCGGTTCGGTGATCCGGAGACGCAGGTCGTGCTCCCGCTCCTCGACGGCGACATCGTCGAGATCATGCTCGCCGCGGCGCAGGGCGAGCTCGATCCGTCCACGGTGAGTTCGAAGGACGGGGCGGCCGCGTGCGTGGTGATGGCCTCCGGCGGGTATCCGGGATCGTACGAGAAGGGGAAGCCCATCGCGGGGCTCGACGCCGCGGAGAGGATGGACGACGTCATCGTCTTCCATGCGGGCACGTCGCTCGGCGACGGCGGAGTCGTGACGTCAGGGGGACGGGTGCTCGGGGTCACCGGCCTCGGCCCCGACCTCGAACGGGCGATCGGAACGGCGTACGCGGCGGTCGACGCGATCGACTTCGAGGGAGCGTCCGTCAGGAAGGACATCGGGTACCGGGCTCTCAACAGGTGCGGCGCCCGATGAAGGAGATCGACCTCACCGCACGAAGCGAAGACAGCCGGAAGGAACTCCTTCGGCCGGCCGCGCTCGCCATCAAGGACGGCCACCTCGTCATCGTCCCGACCTCGACCTACTACGCGCTCGCGGCCGACGCGACGAACCCGGCGGCCGTGCGTCGGGTCTTCTCTGCCAAGAAGCGCGACCCATCGAAGCCCCTCATCGTCCTCGTCGACTCCTTTGCGATGGTGCGGTCCTACGTGCTCGACGTGCCGGCCGTCGCGAAGGAGCTCGACTGGCGGTTCGGCGGGAAGGGCCTCACGTACGTGCTCGAGGCGTCGCCCGGTCTCCCCGCGGAGCTCACCGGCGGGACGGGGACGGTCGCGGTCCGCGTCGAACGGAACGAGGTCCTGCAGGAGCTCCTGGGGCTCATCGGGCGGCCGATCACGGGGCCTTCCGCGAACGTCGAGGGCCGGCCGGCCCCGGCGAACCTCGACCAGGCCGTCGCGGGCCTTAAGGACTGGATCGAGGTGGCCGTACGCGGCTGGCCGTCGCGGACCGGGGCGCCGTCGACGATCGTCGACCTGACCGGCGAGACGCCCTCACTCGTCCGCGAGGGGACGGTTCCGTGGGACGACCTCGCGAAGGCGCTCGGCCAGGCGTAGCTCGCGGGAGCCGCCTGGCTGCGCCAGGACACTGCGGGAGGAGCCGCCCCGGCGTTGTCTCTTGACCGCCCGGCTCGTCGTGGCCTACACTTTCTCGACGCCACATTACACGTGAGGAACCCATGAAGTTCTCGGTCCTGATCATCTGCACGGGGAACTCGTGCAGGAGCGCCATGGCGGAGGGGATCCTGAAGGCGATGATCCCCCGGAAGTACGAGGACACGATTCTCGTGGTCTCCGCCGGCACGGCGAACCTGCCCGGGATGCCCGCCACCGCGCTCGCGAGGGAGGTTGCCTCCGAGCACGACGTCGACATCGACGGGCACATGTCGAGCGGGCTTTCGGAGTGGGAGCTCGATCTCGCCGACCTCATCCTCTGCATGACGAAGGAGCAGTGTGACCACGTTGTCGCGATGGATCCGACCGTCAAGGATCGGACCTTCCTCCTCTCCGAGTTCGCGGGCGCCGAGTCGGAGGACATCCCCGATCCCATCGGGGGCATGAAAGACGAGTACGAGGCGGCCTTCGAGAAGATGGAGGACTACCTCGAGGAGGCCCTGCCGAAGATCCTCGAAATGGCAGAGAAAGCCAACCAATGAGGATCTCGATCGCGTCCGACCACGCCGGGTACGAACTCAAGGAAACCGTGAAGCGCCACCTGCTCGACGCCGGGAACGAGGTCGTCGACTTCGGAACCGACAGCGTCGATTCGACCGACTATCCGGACCACGGCGCGCCGGCCGCCCGGGCGGTGTCGGAGGGGAGCGCCGAACGGGGCGTCCTCGTCTGCGGCTCGGGGCAGGGGATGTGCATGACAGGAAACAAGGTGCGGGGGGTTCGGGCCGCCCTCGCGTGGGATCCCGAGATCGCGCGCCTCTCGAGGCAGCACAACGATGCCAACGTGCTCTGCCTCCCGGCGCGGTTCGTCGATCCCGCCGTCGCGCTCACGATCGTCGACGAGTGGCTCGCCACGGCCTTCGAGGGAGGCAGGCACTCCCGCAGGGTCGACAAGATCATGCTTACCGAGAAGGAGGAGCAGGAATGCCAGCCCTGAGGGACGTCGATCCGGAGGTCTACCAAGCGATCCAAGGCGAGATCCACCGGGAGACCGACAAGCTCGAGCTCATCGCTTCCGAGAACTTCACGAGCGAGGCCGTCCGCGAAGCCGTCGGATCGGTCATGACCAACAAGTACGCCGAGGGCTACCCGTACTTCCGCAGGAAGGACGGCACGATCAACTGGGACCGTCACGGGCGGTACTACGGCGGCTGCGAGTACGTCGACGTCGCGGAACTCCTCGCCGTCGCGCGCGCGAAGAAGCTCTTCGGCGCCGACCACGCGAACGTCCAGCCGCACTCGGGAAGCCAGGCGAACATGGCGGTCTACTTCTCGCTCCTCGACGTCGGCGACACGTACCTCGGCCTCGAGCTCTCGCACGGCGGGCACCTCACGCACGGCCACCCGATCAGCTTCTCCGGGATGTTCTACAACGTCGTCCACTACGGGGTCGACCGCGAGACGGAAGTGCCCGACTACGCGGTCATCAGGAAGCTCGCGCTCGAGCAGAAGCCGAAGCTCATCGTGACCGGTGCCTCCGCGTATCCGCGGACGCTCGACTTCGTGAAGTTCCGCGAGATCGCCGACGAGGTCGGCGCGTACCTCATGGTCGACATGGCGCACATCGCGGGGATCATCGCGGCGGGGCTCCATCCGAGCCCGGTGCCGCACGCCGACGTCGTCACGACGACGACGCACAAGACGCTCCGCGGTCCGCGCGGCGGGATGATCCTGGCGAAGGACGCCGTCGCGGCCGGGATCGACAAGACGGTCTTCCCCGGCATTCAGGGCGGGCCACTCATGCACGTGATCGCGGGAAAGGCGGTCTGCCTCCACGAGGCGTCGCAGCCCGCGTTCAAGGAGTACCAGGCGAAGATCCTCGAGAACGCGCAGTACATGGCCGAGGCGTTCAAGAGCCAGGGCTACCGGCTGGTCTCCGACGGCACCGACACGCATCTCATGCTCGTCGATCTTCGCGGCAAGGGCGTGACGGGGAGGGACGCCGAGAGGGGTCTCGAGAAGGCCGGCGTCACGATCAACAAGAACACGATCCCCTTCGATCCCGAGAAGCCGTTCATCGCGAGCGGCATCCGCGTCGGGACCCCGGCGCTCACGACCCGGGGGATGGGGAAGGACGAGATCGTCAGGATCGTCGGACTCGTCGACCGGGCGCTCTCGGACCTCGAGAACGAGCAGGTTCTCGAAGAGGTCAAGAAGGGCATCATCGAGCTCTGCGAGGCCTTCCCGCTCGTGACGGGGGAGACGAGGCCCGTCTAGGGCTCTTTCAACGGAATTCCGGGGTCGGACGGGTCCGGGAACGGTCCCGGGGCCATGGGTCCGGGGCCAGGAGCGAGGCATGACGGCGGCGAGACCCCCCTGGGACGAGTACTTCATGAGCATCGCCCGGCTCGTGGCCGGGCGCTCGACCTGCATGAGGCGCCGCGTCGGGGCCATTCTGGTCAAGGACCGGCGCATCCTCGCCACGGGCTACAACGGCGCCCCCGCCGGGCTTCCGCACTGCGAGGAGACCGGCTGCGTGAGGGAGACGATGGGTGTTCCCTCCGGTGAGCGGCACGAGCTGTGCCGCGGCATCCACGCCGAGCAGAACGCGATCATCCAGTCGGCGAACTACGGCACCGGCATCAGCGGCTCCACGATCTACACGACCCACCACCCGTGCTCGGTCTGCACGAAGATGATCATCAACGCGGGAATCCTCCGCGTCGTGACGGACGACTACTATCCGGACGAGCTCGCCGCCGGCATGCTCGACGGCGCCCGGATCGAGGTCGTGAGCCTCGGCGACCCGACGGCCGAGCACACGGGCACCGCCTCCGAGGAATCGGACGCCCAGGCGGTCCCGGCCGGAGGTCCCGTCGCCGGCTCCGGCGAAGGGAATCGCTGACAGGGGCTACGCCCCGCTCCGACCCACCGACTTCAGGCTCCACCACGATCGGTCCGACCGTGTACTACCCGGGCCGCGGTCTCCGTGGCTTCCTTCGCCGAGGCTCCGATCCCGTCCCCCGCACCCGTTTCTGAACGCGCTCACAGCCCGGACGAGGCCCCGGCAGAAAAAAACGGGTCCCGTCTGCGTTCCCGCTTGACAGCTCTCGGTCGGGAGGTGTACATTGCCCTCGCTATTAGCGATGACAGCTCGCGGATGAGTGGCGAAGTGTCACACCTTCCGTGAAAACACCCCTGACCTTTTTCTTACAGATTTGGAATCGAGGAGCCCCGGCCGTGTAGTCCGCGTACGAGGCTTACACGAATCGCCGTTCTGTTCACGAGAGGATCGGTACCGGACCTATGTCGAGCGAGAACGAGAAGAGACACTCCATTGACGAAGGGTCGTCCGCGTCCACGACGACCGCCGTCGACGAAGTCGTCGATCACGTGATCGAGCAGGAGACGATCGAACACGTTGACGACGGCAGCGTCGACGCGCCCGACGGCGAAGTCGTGTCGGGCGACGAGCACGGTGCTTCGCCTCTCCAGCTCTTCATGGACGAGGACGAACTGCTCGGACTCCACCGCCGCCTGGCGAGCAAGCTGTTCAGGCTCGTGAGGAAGAGAAGCGGGAAGATCGTCCAGTTCGACAGGAAGAAGATCACGACCGCCATCTTCAAGGCGGCCGAAGAGGTGGGCGGCAGGGACACGGAGGTCGCCGAGAGGCTCACAGACGAGGTCGTCCTGTACCTCTATTCCGAGCAGGGCGATAACTTACCGCAGGTAGAGGAGATACAGGACGCCATCGAGAAGGTGCTCATCGAGCGGGGACACGCCAAGACCGCCAAGGCCTTCATCCTCTACAGGGACAAGCGTCAGAGGGTGCGCAGGAAGGACATCTCCGCCGACCTCGCGGGACTCGAGAAGAGGAGGGCCGACCAGAAGCTCGACGCCACGGACCTCGCGCTCTTCGTGAGGACGTCCGGCGACGACATGGTCGTGTGGGATCGCGAGAAGATCATCGAGACGCTCGTGCGCGAAGCGGACGTCACGATCGGGACCGCCGAGAAGATCAGTCGCGAAGTAGAAGACCAGATCGTTCTCTCGAAGATCAAGGTGATCACCGCGCCGCTCATCCGTGAACTCGTCGACGCGAAGCTCATCGAGCACGGACTCGAGACCGCGCGGCGCAAGCACACGCGGCTCGGAGTTCCGCTCTACGACGCCGAGCGGATCATCCTCGTTCCGAACAAAGAGAACGCGAACATCCCGCACAACCCCGAAGCGACGAACATGACCCTGGCGGAGTCGGTGAAGAAGCAGTACGCGCTTCTCGCCATCTTCAGTCAGGACGTCGCCGACGCGCACGCGCGCGGAGACATCCACCTCCACGACC
Organism: bacterium; assembly: GCA_025774645.1. Classification (GTDB taxonomy): domain Bacteria; phylum Joyebacterota; class Joyebacteria; order Joyebacterales; family Joyebacteraceae; genus JALGVN01. The sequence goes on along the minus strand of JALGVN010000016.1, from coordinate 9,037 downwards.
TCGGGTTCTTCGACCGGCCGTACTGCTCGGGCCAGTCGCTCGAGTACGTGAAGAAGTTCGGGTTGCATCTTCCGAACGCGCTGTCGATCGCGAAGCCGGCGAAGCACCCGGACATCCTGCTCGCGCACATGGTGAAGTTCTCCGCCGCGCTCCAGGGACACTTCGCGGGCGCCATCGGGTGGGACGCCGTGAACGTCTTCTTCGCTCCGTACCTCGAGGGACTGTCCGACCGAGACGTGCACCAGCTCGCGCAGATGCTCATCTTCGAGTACTCGCAGCAGAGCGTCGCGCGAGGGGGACAGGCGATCTTCAGCGACATCAACATCTACTGGGAGACGCCGAAGCACTTCGCGGACGTCGAGGCGATCGGCCCCGGCGGGCAGCCGACCGGACGGACGTACTACGACTACCAGAAGGACTCGCAGCGGTTCGCGACGGCGCTCTTCGACACGTACAAGGAGGGCGACGGGGCGGGACGACCGTTCTTCTTCCCGAAGCCACTCGTCCACATCACCGATGAGTTCTTCAGGACACCGGGGCACGAGGGGTTCCTCGAGCACATCTGCGACGTGGCGGCCGACAAGGGCAACACCTACTTCGTCTTCGACCGCGGCGACACCGCCAAGATCTCCGAGTGCTGCAGGCTCTCGTTCAAGCTCGAGCAGTCCGACCTCGAGGACGCCAAAGAGCCCTGGAGGATGCGTTATTCGGCACTTCAGAACGTCACGCTGAACCTCCCGAGGTCTGCCTACTACGCCGACGGCGACGACGCGAAGCTCTTCGAGAAGCTCCAGGAGCTGCTCGATCTGGCGGTCCGGGCTCACGTCGAGAAGCGACAGATCATCGAGAAGATCCTGTCGATGGGGGACAGGGGCCCGCTCGCGCTCCTCACCATGAGCCCGGACGGTCAGCAGTACCTTCGCATGCACCGCGTGACCTACCTGGTCGGGCTCCTCGGCCTGAACGAGCTCGTCGAGAGCCACATCGGGCACGAGCTCCACGAGTCCGAGGAGGCATTCAGGTTCGGCCTGAAGGTCATCGCCTTCCTCAAGCTCGCCTGCGACAGGGCCTCCAAGACGAGCGGAATGCGGTTCGTCCTCGAGCAGACGCCGGCAGAGTCGGCGGCCTACCGCCTCGCGAAGCTCGATCTCGAGCACTTCCCGAAGCAGGCGGAGAGGGTCGTGAAGGGGAACATGGAGCTCGGGGAGATCTACTACACGAACTCGACGTTCCTGAACGTGTCGCACGAGGTGAGCGCGATCGAGCGCGTGAAGCTCGAAGGCAAGTTCCACGACATGATCGAGGCCGGAGCGCTCTCGCACGTCTGGATCGCAGACAGCCGCCCGAACGCGGCGGCGGTCGCGAGCTTCGTCAAGCGGACGTTCAATCACACGAGAAACGCGCAGATCGCGTTCTCGCCCGAGTTCACGACGTGCAACACGTGTCTCAGGATGACGCGCGGGCTCGTCGACCGGTGCCCGCACTGCCAGTCGTCGAGCGTCGACGGCCTCACGAGGGTGAGCGACTACATGTCGCATACCTCGGGATGGAACGCCGGCAAGAGGGGCGAGCTGGTCGATCGCTACAGGAGCGACATCACATGAAGGTGACCTACTTCGTCAAGGACGGCTGCGACGCCTGCAAGAAGGCGCGGCACAAGGTCGGGTTCTACCTCGACCGGTGGGGCGTGGCCGACGAGATCGAGACCGAGTCCTACAACGTCTCCACCGTCGACGGTCTCGCCGAATCCGCGTGGCGGGAGATCGCGGACATCCCCTGTGTCATCCTGGAGGAGGACGGCGCGGAGGTCGCCCGCTGGACGAAGAACCCGCCCACCTCCGCGGAGCTCAGAGCGGTGCTCGGGCTCGGCGACGGCCCGCCCGACGCGCCGGGTCCGCAGGCGGCCGAACCCTCGGCCTAGGGCCCCGACTCCCGGGAAAACGGGTGTTCCTCCGTGGGCCCTGCATGCTATAATCCCAGCTCGTTACAGGCTGTCGGAGCGCGGCCTCGGCCGCGCCCGTCGTTACTCCGGAGGGGGGGCTTACGCCATGACTACGCGAAGAATCGCCACGTCGGTCCTGCTCGCGGCGCTGGCCGCGGGCATCGTGGGAGCCGGCTGCGGTGGTGGGGGTGTCGGGGGACGGGACATCGACGTCGAGGATCCGGTCAGGATCGTGCGCGAGTTCGAAGAAGGCAGGGTATTCAAATACAAGTTCAAGGCCGAGAGCGAGTCGGGTGTCAAGCGGACCGCGCACGAGCAGTCGATCGCGACGCAGGTCGAGCTCAAGACCACGAACACCATCTCCGAGGTCACCGACGAGTCGGTCAAGATGACGATGCACTTCGACTACGCCGTCGGGGCCATCACGGTCGGCGACAAGATGCAGCCCGACGAGGCGATCACCGGTCTCCGCGGGAAGGAGCTCGTCTTCGACATCTCCCCGGACGGCGACGTGCTCGGGTGGACGGGGCTCTCCGGCGAGGAGTCGCTCGAGGGCGGGGCGGGCCAGATGGCGATGCTCCTCTACGACATCTTCCCGCCGCTTCCCGACGAGGAAATGACGATCGGCACGACGTGGACGGTCGACTACGAGATTCCCGCCATCACGTCGCACGTGGACCGCGACTTCGTCGGGGAGTCTATCTACACGGTCACCGGGTTCAAGACGAAGTACGACATCCGCTGCGTCGCGATCGACCGCGTCACCACCTTCGAGTTCGAGGGGCGCGCCGAGCAGGCCGGCGAGATCTGGCTCATGTCCGGCGCAGGCGAGATCACCGGCGAGCTCATCGTGGCGATCGAGGACGGGCACGTCGTGCACAGCACGAGCGAGGCGGTGCTCACGCTGACCGGCGAGGGCTCGTCGGTCGCGGGCGCCGCGGCGTCGGGCGTCGTGGAGATGGGAATCCGCACGCGGCTCGTCGTGGAGATGCTGTAGCGATCGAAGGCGGCCGCGCCCTCGCGCGACGCCGGAACATCAGGAGCGGAACCTGAGACTCAGGACCTTCTCCGGCGGGGTTCATCCCCCGACATCGAAGGAACTCACCAAGGGCGAGTCGATCGCGGAGGCCGCGCTCCCGGAGCGCGTCGTCGTTCCGCTGAGGCAGGCGCTCGGCGCTCCCGCCGAGGCCGTCGTCAAGGTCGGCGACGAGATCAAGGTGGGGCAGCTGATCGGCGAGGCGACCGGGTTCGTCTCTGTGCCCGTGCACACCCCGATCGCGGGGAAGGTGGCCGCGGTCGGCCGATTCCCGCACCCGCTGGGCGGCGAGCAGGAAGCGATCGTGATCGAGGGCGACGGCACCGACGACTGGCACGAGTCGGTGGTGGCCCGCGAGAACGTGGATTCGCTCACGCCTTCCGAGATCAAGGACATCGTCCGCGGCGCCGGCATCGTCGGCCTCGGGGGCGCGGCGTTCCCCACGCACGTCAAGCTCTCCCCGCCGGAGTCGAAGCCGATCAACACCGCGATCTTGAACGGCTGCGAGTGCGAGCCGTGGCTCACCGCGGACCACCGGCTCATGGTGGAGAAGCCCGACGAGATCCTGAAGGGGTTCCTTCTCATTGTGAAGGGGCTCGGGTGCGAGCGCGGGATCGTCGGGGTCGAGGCGAACAAGCCCGACGCGGTCGAGGCCATGCGCGCCGCGGTCTCCGCGGGGTCGGGCCTCAAGGTCGTGGCTCTCCAGGTCAAGTACCCCCAGGGAGCGGAGAAGCAGCTCATCTCGGCGACCCTGGGCCGTCAGGTTCCCAGCGGCGGTCTCCCGATGGACGTCGGCGTCGTCGTCCAGAACGTCGGGACCGCGCTCGCGGTCTACGAGGCCTGCCACCTCGGACGGCCCCTCACGCGGCGCGTGGTGACCCTGACCGGGAATCCGCTCGCGCGGCCGGCCAACTTCATGGCGCGGGTCGGGACCCTCGTCTCGAGTCTCGTCGACCAGGCGGGCGGACTCGAGGGCGACGTCGCGAAGGTCGTCTCGGGCGGCCCGATGATGGGCGTGACGCAGTTCACGCTCGACGTCCCCGTCATCAAGGGGATGTCGGGCATCTTGTTCCTGGGGCCCTCCGAGATCGACGTCAAGAGCCCCGACCCGTGCATCCGCTGCGGGCACTGCGTGCACTCGTGCCCGATGAAGCTCCTCCCGACGACGATCGAGAAGTTCGTCATGGCCGAGCAGATCGGGAAGGCCGTCGACATCGGCCTCAATGACTGCATCGAGTGCGGCTCCTGCGCGTACGTCTGCCCGTCGAGGCGGCGGCTCGTGCACCAGTTCAAGTACGGGAAGTACATCGCGTGGGAGCGCAAGAAGGCGGCGCAGGAGAAGAGCGAGAAGGAGAAGAAGACGTAATGCGCGAGCGCCTCATCGTCTCCGCCTCTCCACACGTCCGGGACGACGTCTCGGTCGAGAAGGTCATGTACGGCGTCGTCATCGCACTCGTGCCGGCGCTGGCCGGCTCGATCTACTTCTACGGGATGCGGGCCGCGTTTCTGACGCTCCTCGCGATCGTTGCGTGCCTCCTCACCGAGGCCGTCATCCAGCGCATGCGCGGCGTGCCCGTCACGATCCGGGACGGGAGCGCGCTCGTGACCGGCATCCTCATCGCGTTCAACCTGCCGCCGGGAGTCCCGTGGTGGATCCCCGTGATCGGCTCGATCTTCGCGATCGCGATCGGGAAGCAGATCTTCGGAGGCCTGGGCAACAACCCCCTGAACCCCGCGCTCGTCGGGAGGGCGTTCCTCATGGCGTCGTGGCCGGTCCACCTGACGACGACCTGGCTCTCGACGAAGGGCGGGACGCTCTCGGGGACGGCGCTCCACGGGATCGACGCCGTCGCCCAGGCGACGCCGCTCGCCGTGCTCAGGAAAGCGTCCGACATCGTCGCCGACCCGTCCTCGACGACGCACCAGCTCGTTCAGGCCCGGGAGGTCCTGACCGACCTGGGATCCGCCGACACCATCGTGAACCTGTTCATCGGGAACGTCGGCGGGTGCATAGGCGAGACCTCGGTGCTCCTGCTCCTCGTGGGCGCCGCGTATCTGCTGTACAAACACCTGATCGACTGGCGGGTCCCCGGGGCGTACATCCTCACGGTCGCGGTCCTCGCGTGGATCTTCGGCGGACCGTCCGGGCTCCTCACCGGGAACGCGCTCTTCCACGTGCTCTCAGGCGGACTCATCCTCGGCGCCTTCTACATGGCGACCGACATGGTCACGTCTCCCGTGAGCCCGAAGGGGATGATCATCTTCGGCGTCGGGTGCGGAGTGCTCACGGCCGTGATCCGCCTGATCGGCGGCTATCCGGAGGGCGTCAGCTACTCGATCCTCCTCATGAACGTGGCGACGCCCCTGATCGACCGGCACACGCGGCCGAAGAAGTTCGGGGAGGTGAAGAAGAGTGGCTAACTTCCTCAAACTCGTCGGCACGCTCGCCGCGATCGCGCTCGTCGCGAGCTTCGGACTCTCGGCCGTCTACAACGCGACCCACGAGATCACCGAGGAGTACAAGCGGCAGGCGGAGTCCCAGGCGCGGCTCGAAGCGCTCGGGTGCAGCCCCGACGCGTTCTTCGTCGAGACCGCGAGCGACTCGACCGTGAGCGGGAAGGAGTTCGCGTACCACACCGCCTACGCCTCCGAGGGGAGCGAGGAGGTCGTCGGCTACTCGTTCAAGGCCTTCGGCAAGGGATACTCGAGCACGATCGAGACGATCGTCGGCGTCGACACATCGGGCAGGATCTGCGAGATCGAGATCACGTCGCAGCAGGAGACGCCGGGACTCGGCGCCAAGGTCGTCGAGGTCGCCTCGCAGAACACACTGTGGGCCGTGCTCCGCGGGAACGCGGTCGACGAGTCTGACGTCGAGCCCTGGTTCGAGGAGCAGTTCAACGGGGAAGGCTCGGACGGTCTCGTGGTCGTGAAGAGCTCGTCCCAGGACGGGATCCTCGCGATCACGGGGGCGACGATCAGCTCCGACGCGGTCACCAACTCGATCCGTGACGGGCTCGCGATGCTCATCGCGATCGAAGGGCTCGCGGGGGACGCCACGGCCGCCCCGGAAGGTGGGGGCGGGACCGGCGAGCCGGCAACCGACGGATCCACCGAAGAGACGCCCGGCGGGGAGGGCTCCCGATGAAGGCCATGGCGGAGCTCGTCAAGGGGATCTACACGGAGAACCCGGTCTTCCGGCTGGCGCTCGGCCTGTGCCCCGCGCTCGCCGTGTCGACGTCCGTCGAGAACGCGCTCGGCATGGGCGCGGCCGCGACGTTCGTGCTCGTCGGCTCCAATATCGTGATCTCGCTCCTCCGGAAGGCGATCCCGGCCAAGGTCAGGATCCCGTGCTTCATCGTCGTCATCGCGAGCTTCGTCACGATCGTCGAGCTCGTGATGGGCGCGTACCTCCCGGAGCTTGCGAAGTCGCTCGGCATCTTCATCCCGCTCATCGTCGTGAACTGCATCATCCTCGGCCGCGCCGAGGCGTTCGCGTCGAAGCACGGGCTCGGTCTCGCGGTCATGGACGGGATCGGGATGGGGATCGGGTTCACGTTCGCGCTCGTCCTCATCGCCGCCATCCGGGAGCTCCTCGGGAACGGCACGCTCTTCGGCTACATGGTCTTCGGGCCGCAGTTCCAGCCCATGCTCCTGATGATCCTCTCGCCCGGGGCGTTCGTCACGATCGGACTCCTCATGGGCTACTTCAACATCCTCGATGACAAGATGCGCAGGAAGGCCAAGGCAGCCGAGGCCGGGGGAGGGGGACGCTGATGGATCTCGGACAGCTCCTCGCAATCGTCATCGGCGCCATCTTCGTCTCGAACTTCGTTCTCATGCGGTTCCTCGGGCTCTGCCCGTTCGTCGGGGTCTCGAAGGACTCCGACTCGGCCCTCGGCATGGGTATGGCCGTCATCTTCGTCATGACGATGGCGTCGCTCGTGACGTGGTTCGTCTACAACTACGTGCTCGTCCCGCTCGAGATCACGTACCTTCGGACCATCGCGTTCATCCTCGTCATCGCGACGCTCGTCCAGTTCGTGGAGATGGTGATCGAGAAGACGTCTCCCGCGCTCCACAAGTCGCTCGGCATCTACCTGCCGCTCATCACGACGAACTGCGCCGTCCTCGGCGTGGCCGTGGTCAACGTCGACAGCTTCATGGTCACCGACCTCCCGAGGAACGCGAGCTTCATCTACACCGTGGTGCACGGGCTCTCGGCCGGAATAGGGTTCACGCTCGCGCTCATCCTCATGGCGGCCATCCGGGAGCGCCTCGACCTCGTCGACATCCCGAAGTCGATGCGCGGCATCGCCATCACATTCATCGTCGCCGGACTCATGGCCATCGCGTTCCAGGGGTTCTCGGGACTCAAGATCGGGTAGGACGCGGGCCCCAGGGAGGAAGCGGGCCCCCAGGAAGGAAGCCTCATGCAGTCGGTCGTCGCGAAGTCCATGATCGCGCTCACGGGCATGGCCGCCATCTTCGGCGCCGTCCTCGCGGTCGCTTCCAGGATCTTCGTGGTCCACCGAGACCCGCGCGTCGAGCAGGTGCTCGAGCTTCTGCCGGGCGCGAACTGCGGCGCCTGCGGGTTCCCCGGCTGCCAGGGGCTGGCCGAAGCGATGGTCCAGGGCGAGGCAGCGCCGAACGCGTGCCCGCCCGGCGGAGCGGAGACGGCCTCGGCGATCGCCGACGCCCTCGGTGGCGACGCGGGCGACGTCGTTCCCAAGGTCGCGGTCGTGCACTGCAAGGGCGGCCTGTCGAACTCCGTCCAGCGGCTCGAGTACGAGGGGATCGAGGACTGCCGCGCCGCGCTCCTCGTAGGCGGGAACCCGAAGGCCTGCATCTTCGGGTGCCTGGGGTTCGGGACGTGCAAAACGGTCTGTCCGTTCGACGCCGTCGAGCTCGACGAGGAAGGCATCGTCCACATCGACCGCGTGAAGTGCACCGGCTGCGGGAACTGCGTCATCGCGTGTCCCGTCAACATCATGGAGCTCGTGTCCGAGGACATGAGGGTCCACATCAAGTGCTCCTCGCACGACAAGGGCGCGGCCGCGAAGAAGGTCTGCACGGTCGCGTGCATCGCGTGCCGGCTCTGCGTCAAGAAGTGCCCGACCGACGCGATCCACATGGACGACAACCTCGCGGTCATCGACTACTCGAAGTGCACCAACTGCGGCGTCTGCGCGGCAGTGTGCCCAACGGACGCGATCGTCGACGAGATTCCGGCGCGTCCGAAGGCCGTGATCGGCGGGAAGTGCGAGGGCGCGGGGAAGTGCAAGGAGGTCTGCCCGGTCAAGGCAATCGAGGGCGAGCCGGGCGAGCGACACGAGATCATCCGCGAGAAGTGCATCGGGTGCGGGCTCTGCATGGAGGCTTGCCCGACGAAGGCCGTCAACATGGTCGGCGCGCTCGGACACCAGCGCGCGAAGGGCGGCGCCCTCGAGTCGGAATAGGGAGGAAGTGACGTGGCGCACGGAGACGTGAGGAAAAGCACCCGGCCAGCAGGCGACGAGCGCGCGAGCGACAAGCGCGTGGAGGTTCCGAAGGGTCCGGTCGCGATCTTCCTCCGGGCGTCGCGTGCTCCGTTCCTGACGGCGTCGGCGATCCCCGTGCTCATCGGCTCGACGCTTCCGTTCTGGCTCCGTCCAGCGGGGTTCGCCTGGAGCTGGCTCCACTTCGTCGAGGCCCTTGTCGGCGTCGTTCTCCTCCACGCCGCGGCCAATCTCTCGAACTGCTACTACGACCACCTCTCCGGGGCCGACCCCTCGAACCCGAACCCGAACGTCATGAGCGGAGGGTCGGGACTGCTGACGGAAGGCGTCGTGGAGCCCCGCTACTTCCTCCGGAGCGCCATCGTCTGTTTCGCGATCGGCGCCGCGATCGGGCTCCACCTGAACTTCGTCAGCCCTGGGAACACGATTCTGATCCTGGGCGCGATCGCGATCGTGGTCGCCCACTTCTACACCGCTCCGCCGGTCAAGCTCTGCTACCGGGGCCTCGGCGAGATCGCTGTCGGTCTCACGTTCGGGATTCTCCCCGTCGCGGGTGCCTAC